>JAPPPC010000108.1 GCA_028817685.1 Rhodospirillaceae bacterium | reverse complement strand
GCGTTGCTGCCATTTCCGACGCGCGGCAATTCGGTGCCGTCCATAAGACAACGGATACCGTAATGGGAAAGGGAGGATACGGCGACGTCGAACAGGGCGATTTCGATATGTTGTCCGCTGCCGCCGCGCTCGCGGGCGAACAGGGCGGCCAGGATCGATTGCGCCGCGTAAAGGCCGGTTTGCATGTCGGTAACGGCCAGACCCGTCCGCATCGGCCCCGATTCCGGGCTGCCATTGGTCGCCATCAGGCCGCTTTCCGCCTGCACGACCGGGTCGTAGGCCGCGCGGGTCGCCTGCGAGCCGGTCCGGCCGTACCCCGAGATCGAACAATAGATCAGGTTGGGATAGCGATCCTTGATCGCCTCGTAGCCGAGACCGTGGCGTTCCATGACACCGGTGCGAAAGTTTTCGACCAGCACATCGGCTTTCGCGATGAGATCGTGCGCGACTTCCTTGCCGCCATCGCTGGTGAAGTCGATCCCGACGGAAGATTTGTTGCGGTTAAGCGACAGGAAGTAGGGCGAATCGCATTTGATCTCGGGCGGTTTGTGATGGCGGATGTCGTCGCCATGCGCCGTATCCTCGACCTTGATGACCTCCGCGCCGAGATCCGCCAGACACATCGTGCAGTGCGGGCCCGCCACGATGCGGCTGAAATCGACAACCCGAATTCCGGTCAACGCCCCTTTATACGCGCTCAAATCGCTCATTCCGTTCCCTTCCCCTATCGCGCCGTTTATCGGCGCGGTGCGAAACCTTATCGTCTGGACAAGGCACAATCGAGTAGCCTGCCGAAAATCATTGGAGGGATCACATGGAACTTTGGACCCACGCCTTCAGCGCGCCGCGGGCCATCCTGCACAGCGCGAAGCTAGCCGAAGACGGCGGCTGGGACGGGCTCAGCGTGGTCGACTCGCAAAATCTGTCGGGCGATTCCTTCATCGCCCTGGCGCAGGCGGCGAATGTCACCTCGCGCCTCAAGCTGCAGACCGGCGTGACGAATTCGATCACGCGCAATGCCGCGGCCGTCGCCTGCGCCATCGCGACGGTACAGTCGATTTCACGCGGTCGCGCGGTCTGCGGCATCGGCCGGGGCGACTCGGCGTTGGCGCATCTGGGCCGCGCACCCGCGAAGCTGGTGCAGTTCGAACGCTATATGCGGCACCTTCAGGCCTATCTCAGCGGCGACCATGTGCCCTTCGAAGAGATCAGCGATATCGCGCTCGAGGCCGCACCGCCGATGTCGGAACTCCAACTCGCCGAAGCGCCTGCCGACAGCTATATCGGCTGGATCGCGGACACGCAGAAGGGCGAGCGCAAGGTGCCGGTCGAGGTCGCTGCCAGCGGTCCGAAGGTAATCGCCATCGCCGCCCGGACCGCGGACCGTGTGGTGTTTACTCTGGGGGCGTCGCCGGAGCGGCTGCGCTGGGGCATCGATCTAGTCCGCGCGGCGCGCACCGAAGCGGGACTCGATCCCGATGCCATTCAGTACGGCGCTTACGTCAATTGCGGCTGCCATCCGGATATCGACACGGCCCGCAATCTCGTGCGTGGCGGTTTGACGGTCTATACGCGCTTTGGCGTCATGCATGGCAAGACGAGCGGCCCGCTGACCGAAAGCCAGAAAGATGTGATGTACAAGCTGCGCAACAGTTACAACATGACGCAGCACACCAAAGGCGATTCCGATCAGGCCGAGGTGCTGACACCCGACTTCATCGATGAATACGCGATCGTAGGCACCCCAGACCGTGTTATCGAACAGCTACGGGCGATAGAGGCGATGGGAATCGACAAGCTGATCCTGAGCGGGACACGTTCAGGTGTCGATACGCCCACCGAGGAATCGCGCAAGCTGATCGAGGCGGAAGTGCTGCCGCACTTCGAGACGCATTAACGCCTTAGGCAGCCGAAGCGCGGATCCGGAAGTCGTTCTTGCCGGAGCGGTCGACGCCGCGCATCAGAAAGACGGAGTGGTGCGCCAGATTGTTACCGCGCCGCTTCTCGTACATCGCTTGCGCGACGTCCCGGTCGTAGACCGATGTGGTCGGCATCAGGCGCAAGGTCATGCCGCGACGGGGTTTGTCGGAGCGGTTGACTGCCGACCCATGCGCCAGGAACACGTCGTGCAGCGAAATCTGGCCGGCCTCGAGCACGAGATTCTCCGCTGCTGCTTCATCGAACTCGTCCGGCAGGAGTTCCTGTTGCAGGGTCAGCGCGGGGTCATTTTTCTGTTCATGTTTCATCAACCGCTTGTCTTTGTGCGAGCCCGGAATGAATTGCAGGCAGCCATTTTCCGTCGTGGCGTCGTCGACGGCGATCCAGACCGTGCAGGTCGCCAGCGGGCGGACCGGCCAATACTCACCGTCCTGATGAAAGGGTGTCTTCTTCCCGTTGACCGCCGGTTTGGCGAAGAAGCTCATATTCCACAGTGCGATATCCGGCCCAATCAGCTGCTCGACCATGTCCAGAATGGCGTCGTTGCGCGCGTAATTCAGGAACGCCATGTCGTGCGTCAGCAGCGCCGAGCAATTGTCACGGAAGGCCGGATTCGCCGCCAGGAGCCGGTCATGGTCGCGCCGGATTGATTCGAGTGTCTCTTCCGGCAGCCGGAAGTCCGGGACCACATATCCTTTGTCGTGATACTGGGCGATTTGATCCGGTGTCAGCATGGTGGCTCTCTCCCTATACTGGGCTCAATCCTAGCGCGGTGCGGCCGACGAGCAAGCGGCTGTATCGACAAATCCAAGGACCGGAACTGGGGCAGAGTTATGAGCAAAGGCTATTTCATCGCCCATCTCGACGTCACCGATCCCGACAGCTACACCCCTTATCGGGACAAGGCGCCGGCAACGGTCGCGCAATATGGCGGCACTTACCTGACCCGCGGGGGAGATTTCGAAACGATGGAAGGCGATGCCTTGCCGCCCCGCACGGTCGTGCTGGAGTTTCCCAGCGTTGAAGCGGCGAAGGCCTGGTACAACTCGCCGGAATATCAAGAGATCATCGGAATACGCCACGCCAACGCGACGGGCTTTGCCCAGATTGTCGAAGGTGCGGACTAGTTGTAACGCCATGCCGATGTCCCATATTGTTGGGATCGGCGTCTCAACCGGAAGGCGGGAGTGACAGGATGAGCGACAAGACTGAACGGGCCGTTCTGGCGGGTGGTTGTTTCTGGGGCATGCAGGATTTGATCCGCAAAATGCCCGGCGTGATTTCGACGCGGGTGGGTTATACGGGCGGCGACGTGCCGAACGCGACCTACCGCAATCATGGCATGCACGCGGAAGGGATCGAGATCATCTTCGATCCGGAAAAGATCAGTTTCCGGTCGCTGTTGGAGTTCTTTTTCCAGATCCACGACCCCTCCACGCCGAACCGGCAGGGCAATGATATGGGGCCGTCCTATCGCTCCGGTATCTACTATGTCGATGCGGCGCAGAAGGCAGAGGCCGAGCGGACCATCGCCGATGTCGATGCGTCCGGCCTGTGGCCCGGCAAAGTCGTGACCGAAGTCAAGGAAGTCGGTGATTTCTGGGAAGCGGAGCCGGAGCATCAGGATTATCTGGTGCGTTATCCGCACGGTTATACCTGCCACTATGTCCGGCCCAATTGGAAACTGCCGCAGCGCGCCGACGCGGCCGACTAGAGGCCATTGACCGTACCGGAAGAGCGGATCGGTTTCGGCGGCGGCTGTCACTGGTGCACCGAAGCGGTGTTCCAGGCGCTGCGCGGCGTTCATGATGTCGCCCAAGGGTTCATCCGATCGACGCCGCCGCATGACAGCTGGTCGGAAGCGGTCGAGGTTACGTTCGTTCCGGACGTCATCCCACTCGATACGCTGGTCGAAATCCATCTGCGGACGCATGCCAGCACGTCGGCGCACAAGATGCGCGGCAAATATCGCAGCGCCGTCTACACCTTCGATACAGATCAGTCCGACAGGATGCGCGAAGTCTTAAGGTCGCTTCAGCCGGAGTTTGACGAACCGCTGCAGACACAAGTGCTAACCCATGCGGGGTTCCGTCAGTCCGACCCGCGCTTTCAAAACTACTTCGCGACCGATCCGGATCGCCCTTTCTGCCGCACCTATATCGATCCGAAGCTCCGTTTGTTGCGCGAGCGGTTTTCGGAATTCGCACCGGTCCGTTCCGAGACCGGGTGAAACGCGCTAAGCTGGCGGCGAGGAGGAATTTCCGTGACCGAATACACCGAAGACGCCGTAAAAGCTGACCTTCGCGCCTGGCTAGAAGAAAACTGGGATCCCAATCTGGGGCTGTTCGAGTGGCGGGGCCGCCTTGCCGAGTCCGGATGGGGCGCACCGCATTGGCCGAAGGAATGGTACGGACGCGAACTTCCCGTCGCGATGAATTCGGTCGTGGAGGCAACGCTCAAGAAATTCGGCACGCCGCTGACCGCCAAGAAAGGGGCGGCGATCCTTGCCGGTGCCACCATGATCGCGCACGGCACCGACCTGCATCGCGAGAAATTTCTCAAACGGAGCCTGACCGGCGAGGACACCTGGTGCCAGCTCTTCAGCGAACCCGGGAGCGGTTCCGACCTCGCGGGCGCGACGACTCGGGCCGAATTCAAGGGAAACAAATGGGTTGTGAACGGGCAGAAGGTGTGGACGACAAGCGCGCATCTGGCCGACTACGGCATCCTGTTGGCGCGCACCGATTGGGACGTGCCGAAGCATAAGGGCCTCAGCTACTTCATCCTCAACATGCGGCAGCCGGGTGTCGAAGTCGTGCCGTTGAAACAAATGAACGGGCACGCCTCCTTCAATCAGGTCTTCTTCACCGATGCGGAGATCGAGCCGGAGTTCATGGTCGGCGAACTCGGCGATGGCTGGAGGATCGCGACCACGACCTTGATGCATGAGCGGCGCGGCGCGGACTCGATGAAACGCAACGTCCAGGTCACCGACCGGCCGGAGCGTATCTATCGCGAAGAGGCGGAAGAGATCGCCACGGCATTGGCGCCCTACACCTGGTATCCGCAGCGGGCGGGTCGCGTGGATCTGGTCTTCGAGCGAGCCAAGGAGACGGGAAAGAACACCGACCCGGCGGTGCGGCAGGAAATCGCCAAGCTGATGATCATGGCCAAATCGGCCGAATGGACGGCGCAACGGGCACGCACCGCGCAGGATATGGGGCGTGAACCGGGGCCGGAAGGGTCGATCGGCAAGCTGGTCAACAGCGAGATCGCCCGGGCGGCGAACACTGTCCATACGATGATCAGCGGCGCTGACGCCATGCTGTCCGGCGAAGACAGTCCGCGCGACGGCCTGATTGCGGAGATTTTGATCTCGACACCGGCGAATTCCATCGCCGGCGGCACCGATGAGATCCAAAAGAACATCATCTCCGAGCGGGTGCTGAAAATGCCGAAGGAAATTCGCGTCGATGCGGACAAGCCGTTTCGCGACGTGCCCCGCAACACCGTTTCAACAGAGCGCTAAAAGGAGTTTGAATATGCGCCGAATTCATATCGCCCTCGCCGTCGCCAATGTCGCGGAGTCGGTGCCCGACTACTCGAACCGGATCGGCCAGGAGCCTAGCGTCGTGGTCACGGGTAAATACGCCATGTGGCGGACCGATCAGATGAACTTCTCGATCAACGAGATTCCCGATCGCGCGGGCCAGCTGCGCCATATGGGATTCGAGGATGACGCCGCGGAGGGTTTCTCCTCCGACACCGATGTCAACGGCATCATGTGGGAGCTGTTCTCGCCCCAGGCGCAGGACGACAAGATCGTCGAGATGTACGGGACTCCAGTCGGACGCTAGCGGCTGACTAGCGAGGCTTCGCGGGCCAGTACTTCTCCCGCAGCTTGTGCTTGTACAGCTTGCCCGTGGGGAGACGCGGCAGCGCGTCCGTGAAGTCGAGCGAGCGGGGCACCATGTAGCTCGCAACCTTGTCGCGGGTGAAGCCGATCAAATCTTCGGCGAGCGCCGCTGACTCCGGGATGCCGGGTTCCAACTGCACGACAGCTTTCACTTCTTCGCCGAAATCTTCATTCGGGACGCCGATGACCGCCGCGTCGGTGACGCTGGGATGCAGTACCAACGCGTCTTCGATCGCCTGAGGATAGATGTTCACGCCGCCGGAGATGATCATGAAGCTCTTGCGGTCGGTCAGATAGAGATAGCCGTCCTCGTCGACATAACCGACATCGCCCAAGGTCGACCAGCTGGGGTGTTTCGGGTTCTGCGCCTCGCGCGTCTTGTCCGGGTCATTGTGGTAACGGAACGGCATCTCCGGCTGTTCGAAGTAGATGATGCCTTCCTCACGCGGCGCGACTTCGTTGCCGTCTTCATCGCAGATATGCAGCACACCCATACTGGCTTTGCCGACCGAGCCGGGACGCTCGAGCCATTCCTGCGAGTCGATCCGTGTCGAGCCGTTCGATTCCGAACCGGCGTAGTATTCGTGCAGGATCGGTCCCCACCAGTCGATGACTTGGCGCTTGATCTCGACCGGGCAGGGCGCGGCGGCGTGGATCGCGACCTGGTGGCTGGACAGATCGTAGGCGCTCCGGGCCTCGTCGGGCAGCTTCAGCATGCGGATGAACATGGTCGGGACCCACTGGCTGTGGGTAACGCGATAATCCTGGATATGGCGCAGTGCCAGCTCCGCATCGAAGCGCGGCATCATCACGACGGTGCCGCCGAGGCTCAGCACGCCGACGCTATAGGCGAGGGGGGCCGCGTGGTAAATCGGCGCCGGCGACAGGTAGATCGTATCGCCGTCGATGCCGTAGTCACGCAGCCGCTCGATATGCGACAGGCCTTCTGAAATGTCGGCAGGAACGGGTGTTCGCAGAATCCCCTTCGGCCGCCCGGTGGTCCCGGAGCTGTACAGCATCATCTGGCCGCGCGGCTCGCTCGCCAACGGCGTCGTCGGGAAGGGGGCCAGCGCGGCATCCAAATTCTCGTAGCCGGAGCAAACGCCATCGACGGACAGCCGAACCGGACACTCTGGTATCCGGTCCAGAAGCGCTTCGGCCGTCTCGCGCATATACGTCGATGTGAACAAAGCTTTGGCACCGGAATCGTTCACCACATAGGCAGCCTCGTCGGGTGTGAAATACCGGTTGATCGGCGTAAAGATCAGGCCCGAGCGCAAGGCGGCCCAGAAAATTTCGAAATAACGAAGATTGTTCTCCATCAGGATCGCGACATGGTCGCCGGGCCTGAATCCGCGGTCATGCAGAAGTTGCGCGATGCGGTTGGAGCGTTCGTCCATCGCCTTGTGGGTGACGCGTTGATCGGTGCCGGCGATGATGACGGCGGGCTGGTCGGGCCGCGAAAGGGCGTGTGCGCCGGGATGATACATGGGATCGGGTGCTTCGTTTGTGGGGCAGCTGCAGTCGCAGCGGAGATTTACCACAGCGCACCGGGTCGGCTCAAAGCGATGCCCTGTTGTCGGCGGCGGCGAGGGGCTATCGTCGACGGCAATCGAGCTGATTTTTGGAGTTCCACATGGCCAAACTATCGCACTTGAGCCGATCGATCGAAGGGAAGGTCGCCCTGATCACGGGGGCGGCGAATGGCATGGGCCGGGCGACCGCACATCTGTTTGCGGATGAGGGCGCGCATGTTGCCGTGGCGGATGTCGATGCGGACGGTGTGGATCAGGTGGTCGAGGAGATCATCGGCGCCGGCGGCACCGCGCAGGGCTGGGCGCTCGACCTGCGGGACGCCGACGCAATCCGGCATGTGGTCGAGGCCGTGGCTGCGCACTTCGGCGGCATCGATATCCTGATCAACAATGCCGGCGT
>JAPPPC010000173.1 GCA_028817685.1 Rhodospirillaceae bacterium | reverse complement strand
CAGGCCGATTTGTTCCCGTTCCGTGGCGATCAGGCGCGACACGACCATGTTCAGCAAAAAGGCGGAGATCGACAGAAAAATTGCCGGAAGCACGGTGGCCATGGTGCGGTTCTGTTCGATTTCGCTCGATAGGAACCAGTTCGACAGTTGATCTCGACGAAGATACGCACCCGTGCCGCCATAGGGGTCTAGCAAGGCATCGATTTCGGCGACGATTGCTTCTTGTGTCGCCTGACGCAGCAGCGAGACAGAAAGGTCATTGAAAGCGCCGTCCATGTCGAAGGCAGCTGCCAGCGCCTCGCGGGCCATCCAGATAATGCCGAAACGCCTGTCGTCCGGGACCAAAGCGCCGGGAGCGATCGAATACACATATTCCGGCGACAGGGCGATCCCGACGATATCCAGTTTCCGGCGTTTGCCATTGATCGTTGCGGTGAAACGATCTCCCGGGTGAAACTCGTTGGCTTCCGCAAAGGCTTCGCTGACCACCGCTTCGTTCGGTCTGTTCGGGTCGACCATTCTGCCGCGCCGGATGACAATGTCGTTTAGCGGCTGGTGTTCGTTCGATGATATGGAAATCAGCCGGCCCGTCGCCGGTTCGTTGAGGCCCTCGATATCCAGTGTCACGTCCTTGACGATACGGGTCGCGACGGATTGAACGCCGCGTATCCGGGCGACCTCCTGCGCCAATCGTTCCGGCGCACGTTTGGTGGTTGCGAATATGTCCGCGAAGCGATAGCGCTCGTAATAGGCGGACCGGGTCTCTTCGAGCGATTGTACCAGGCCGAAAGACATGACCAGCGTGGCGACGCCCGCGCCGATAACGATCGCAATCGCGATCACGATTCCGCGGATGTGCCACAAGTCGCGTAACAGCTTGCGGTTCAGCGCACCAATCATCGCCTACCACACGATCTCCGAGACCGGGACGCGATCTCGGTTCCGTTCGACATTTACGACCCGCCCGTCTGCGAGCGTCACGACCCGGTCGGCCATGGCCGCGATTCCGGCATTGTGGGTGATCAGCGCCGTCGCCGTGCCGAATTCGCGGTTGATGCGGGCGAGCGCTTCGAGGACGACGACACCGGTCTTGCTGTCGAGGGCCCCGGTCGGTTCGTCGCAAAGCAGGATTTCCGGACGCTTGGCGATGGCGCGCGCAATGGCGACGCGCTGTTGCTCGCCACCGGAAAGCTGTGAGGGGAAATGATCGATGCGGTCGCCAAGGCCTACGAGAGTAAGCGCCTCTTCCGGCGCGACGGGATTCGGGGCGATCTCGGTTACCAACGCGACGTTTTCCTTCGCCGTCAGGCTGGGGATCAGGTTGTAGAATTGAAACACGAAACCGACATGATCGCGTCGATAGGCGGTGAGGGCACGGTCGTCGAACTCAGTCAGCTCTTCCTGTTTGAAGAAAACATGCCCCTCGCTGGGCGAGTCGAGACCGCCAACAATGTTCAGCAAGGTGGATTTACCGCTGCCGGAGGCGCCCAGCAGGACAACGATTTCGCCGCGATAGAGCGCGAAATCGACACTATCCAGTGCCCGAACCGTCACTTCGCCCGTATGATAGATCTTCGAGATGCCCCGGGCTTCGAGCGTCCGTTCCGTATCGCTGCTGACCGTGCTGTTCCCCATGGCTTTTAGGTAAGCGTTCCGAATTCCGGACGCTAGTACCCCCTATCGGTATTTGCTGCATCATGAGATCGATTTTTCGGCCGCATCGGGCAGGAGCCGGGCGCAGCGCGATGCGGGGGTATCGGGCAAGCGCGGCGACGCCCCGGATGCGGTGCGAAAATCTACTCTACGGCCGGCCTGTGGCGTCCCGTGGACGGCGTCGCGCCGGCTTGCCGATGTCCCCGCATCGCTGGCGCCGGCGCTCCTGGCCACGGGACGCCACAGGCCGTCTCATGACGCAGCAAATACCGATAGGGGGTACGAGTACCTGTCAGGAATAGCTGATATTTGGATTTGACATAGCGGGATGCCATCCCTATTTTCCGCGCGTTCTGAGGGTATCTGCAGGAAATGAACGGAATTCGGCCATGAAAGTCGTACGCTCGTTGAAATCGATGAAAAACCGCCACAAGGACTGCCGCGTGGTGCGCCGTCGTGGCCGAGTCTATGTCATCAACAAGCGGAACCCGCGCTTCAAGGCGCGGCAAGGCTGAACGATCCCTCAATTCGGGTTTCGGGAACCGCGCTTCGGCGCGGTTTTTTGTTTCTCGGATGCCGCTAACGCGCTAAACCCAAAGGGTAATTGCGGGTGTTTAGCCATGGAAATGCCAAAACCCGATGACGGAGTCATCGCACGGCGGCGGGAGATCGCCACGGCGTTGCGAGAGATCGTGCCTGGCGAAGGCGTCATCGTCGATGAGGATGCGCTGCGGCCTTACGAGTCGGATGGGCTGACCGCCTATAAGACGCTCCCCCTAATCGTTGTGCTGCCGGAGACGACTGAGCAAGTCAGCCAGGTGCTGCGCTATTGCCATGAAAACGCGATCAAGGTGGTGCCGCGCGGTGCCGGGACGTCGCTGTCCGGGGGCGCCCTGCCGCTCGCCGACGGGATCATCCTCGGTCTCGGTAAATTCAAGAAAATCCTGGAGATCGACTACGACAATCGCTGCGCCGTCGTACAGCCCGGCGTGACCAATTTGGGTATCACCGATGCGGTCCGCGATGACGGGTTCTATTACGCGCCTGACCCGTCCAGTCAGATCGCCTGTACCATCGGCGGCAATATCGCGGAGAATTCCGGCGGCGTACATTGTCTGAAATACGGGCTGACGACGAACAATGTCCTCGGCCTGGAAATCGTCATGCTGGATGGCGAGATCGTGCGGATCGGCGGCAAACATCTCGACTCCGAGGGCTACGACATGCTCGGCCTGCTGACGGGGTCAGAGGGGCTGCTCGGCGTCGTCACGGAAGTCACCGTCCGGTTGTTGCGCGCGCCGGAAACGGCCCGGGCGGTGCTGGTCGGGTTCCCCTCCAACGAGGCGGCAGGCGAATGCGTCGCCGGTGTGATCGGCGCCGGGATTATCCCCGGCGGGATGGAAATGATGGACAAGCCGGCGATCGCTGCCGCGGAAGCGTTCGTCGAGGCGGGCTATCCGCTCGACGTCGAAGCATTGCTGATCGTTGAGTTGGACGGTCCGGAGGTCGAGGTCGATTACCTGATCGATCGGGTCGAGGGGATCGCCAAGGAGAAAGGCGCGGTTTCGATCCGCGTCTCGAACAGTGAAGAGGAGCGTGCGCGCTTCTGGGCTGGCCGTAAGGCGGCGTTCCCGGCCATCGGCCGTATCTCGCCGGACTATTACTGCATGGACGGCACGATACCGCGCAGCCAGCTGCCCAAGGTTCTGACGCGTATGACGGAACTTTCGAACGAATTCGGCCTGCGCGTGGCCAACGTGTTTCACGCTGGTGACGGAAATTTGCACCCGCTGATTCTGTACGATGCGAACGAGCCGGGCGAATTGGAGAAGGCTGAGGAATTCGGAGCGGAAATCCTCAAACTTTGCGTCGAGGTCGGCGGCGTGCTGACCGGCGAACACGGCGTCGGGGTCGAAAAGCGCGACTTGATGGGCACCATGTTCACCGAGGACGATCTCAACCAGCAGCAGCGGGTCAAATGCGTGTTCGACCCGGACTCGCTGCTCAACCCAGGCAAGGTGTTTCCGGAGCTGCACCGTTGCGCCGAGCTGGGCCGCGTGCATATCAAACGCGGCGAAATGCGTTTCCCGGATCTGCCGCGGTTCTGAAGACGTGTCGACTCTTCTCAAACCGGAAACGGTGGATCATGTCCGCGACGCGGTCGCCTGGGCCGCGGCGGAAGAGACACCGCTCGAGCTGGTCGGTAGCGGCTCGAAACGCAGCATTGGCCGGCCGGGCAACGCGGCGCATACGCTCGATATGTCGTCCTTTTCCGGCATTTCACTGTATGAGGCGGAAGAGCTGGTGCTCTCCGCCGGCGCGGGCACGCCCATCGCCGATATCCATGCCGCCCTCCAGGAACAGCAACAGGAACTCGCCTTCGAGCCACCGGATTACGGGCCTTTGCTGGGTTTGCCGGAAGGCGCGGGAACGCTCGGTGGCGTGCTGGCGGCCAATCTCGCCGGACCCCGGCGCATCAAGGCCGGTGCGGCGCGCGACCACTTCCTCGGTTTCACGGCCGTCAGCGGACGCGGTGAGTTGTTCAAATCGGGCGGCCGCGTGGTGAAAAACGTGACGGGCTACGATTTGTGCAAGGTCATGGCGGGAAGCTGGGGCACGCTCGGTGCGATGATGCAGGTGACCGTGAAGGTGTTGCCCGCGGCCGAGAAGCTCCGGACCGTGCTGGTCTTCGGCTGCGATGCGGTACAAGGCGTTGCCGCCCTGACCCAGGCATTGCAAACCCCCTATGAGGTCTCCGCCGCCGCCTGGGTGCCGCAGGCCGTGGCGGCCCGTTCGAATGTCGGTTACGTGCGCGAGAGCGGCGCTTCGGTGGCGGCTATCCGGATCGAGGGGCCGGGGCCGTCGGTCGAGTACCGGTGCGCGACCTTGCGCGATCAACTTGCGCCGTTCGGCGCGACCGAGGAGCTGCATGGGCACAACTCGGCGGCTTTCTGGCGAGAGATCCGCGACGTTCGACCGTTCGCAGAACCAGGGGATACGCGCGTCGTCTGGAAACTATCCGTGCCGCCGCAATCGGGTGCCACGCTGGCGACGGCGTTGGCTGCGACGGTCGATGGCGAGTTCTACGTCGATTGGGGCGGGGGGCTGATCTGGCTCGCGGTGCCGGAAGCCGGCACCGGCGGAAACGAGGCGGTCCGCGCCGCGGTCGCCGAGAGTGGCGGCCATGCCACGCTGATCCGAGCGCCTGCGGAGCTGCGCAGCGCGGTGCCGGTCTTCCAGCCGCAAGACCCAGGTCTGGCGCGTCTCTCTCAGCGTCTGAAGGAAGGGTTCGACCCGCGCGGTATCCTTAATCCAGGCCGCATGTATCCGGGCGTATAGGCGATGCAGACGAACTTTTCCCTGGCTCAGCTCGCCGACCCCAACATCGCGGAAGCCAACCAGATTCTGCGCAATTGCGTGCATTGCGGCTTTTGCACGGCGACCTGTCCAACCTATGTGCTGCGCGGGGATGAGCTCGACAGTCCGCGCGGCCGCATCTACTTGATCAAGCAAATGCTGGAAAGCGGCGAGGCGGCGCCGGCCCGGGTCGTCCGTCATATAGACCGCTGCCTGTCCTGCCTTTCCTGCATGACGACCTGCCCGTCCGGCGTGCACTACATGCATCTGGTCGATCACGCGCGTGCGCATATCGAGGAGACCTATGAGCGTCCGTTTGCGGAGCGGAAGCTGCGTGACCTCCTGGCCTGGCTGTTGCCAAAGCCGAAACTGTTTCGGTTGGCATTGATCGGCGCCTGGTTCGCCAAACCGTTCGCGGCACTGGCGCCAGGGCGGTTGAAGGCACTGCTGTCGATGGCGCCGGCTTCGGTGCCCCCGCCGTCTGCCGTGGACCGGCCGCAGGTGCATGCCGCCGAAGGCGCGCGCCGGGGCCGGGTCGCCCTGCTGACCGGCTGCGCGCAGAAGGTTCTGAACCCGGCGATAAACGAAGCCACCGTCCGGTTGTTGAACCGGCAGGGCATCGACGTCGTCGTCGCGCGCGGTGCCGGCTGCTGCGGTGCGCTGACCCACCATATGGGCCGGACAGACGATAGCCATGCCAAGGCCGCGGCCAATGTGCGGGCTTGGACGGCGGAGATCGAGGGTGAGGGGCTCGATGCCATCGTGATCAACGCCTCGGGTTGCGGGACGACGGTGAAGGATTACGGGTTCATGTTCCGCGGCGATCCGGCGTTGAGGGAAAAGGCGGAGCGCGTGTCGGCGCTGACCCGAGACATAAGCGAGTATCTGCTCGAGATCGGGTTAGAGGCGTCGACGCCGCGAGAGGGGTTGGCGGTCGCCTACCACGCGGCGTGTTCTCTGCAGCATGGTCAGAAAATCACCGAAGCGCCGAAAACATTGCTTGCCGAGGCCGGGTTCGATGTCCGGCCGGTGCCGGAAGCGCATCTATGCTGCGGCTCGGCCGGAACGTACAACCTGTTGCAGCCGGAATTGGCGACACAACTGCGCGACCGTAAACTCACCAATATCGAGTGTACCGGAGCCGCGGTGATTGCCGCCGGCAATATCGGCTGCATGCAACAGCTTGCGGCTGGCGGGTTGCCGGTCGTTCACACCGTTGAACTGCTCGATTGGGCGACGGGCGGTCCGGCGCCCGACACGTTACACGGGATCAGGGAAATCTAGGTATGCGATACCTGGCCATGGCGATCCTGTTCGGTCTCGCCGCATGCGCCAGCAGCGATGACACGCCGATTTGGGTGCCTTCCAAGCCGGCTAAAATCTCAGGTGCGGAACCCTCACGCGCAGCGAAGAGGCCTGTAACGCCGTCTCCCGTGACCACGAAATCACGCCTCGACCGGGTCGAACTCGAGCCCCGCGAACCCAGCGTTAAGTCGAAAGAGCCGCTCAGCCAGCCGCAACGCCGCGCACTGCAAAACCAACGGCAAGCCCTGAATTCAGAGATACGAACGCTGGAGCGACGGAACCATTTCGACGTCGATCGCGATTCCGATCGTCGACATCCGCACGCTTACGACGCCCGCCGCTTGCGCAGCCTCAAGGCGCGCCAGCGAGAGATTGTGCGGCGCCTGCGCGGCGATTGAGGGGACGTGACGGTTACTTTTTGATTGCCGCGTTCGTCAGATTGTTGAGCGCGCCGGTGATTTTCTGGATGACTGGATCGCGGTCGACGACGCCATAGCGCTGGGCCAAACGGGCCGGCTTGGTGTAGGCGAGCTTGACCTTGCCGTCCTCACGCCAGGCCAGGATCTTCAGCGGTAGTGCGATACCGATCTTGCGGCTGCTCTTCATCAAAGGCGTGCCGAGCTTTGGATTGCCGAAGATGATCAGTTCCGTCGGCGGCAAGGTCTTGCCGACCTTCGCGGCACCTGCTGCGTGATCGACGCGCGCAAACACCGTGATGCCCTTCTTGTTGAAGATCGTCTCTCGCCGGTCGATGGTTTTCTTGACGCTGTAGGGACTTGTTTTGACGACAAGACTTTCGCCAGCCAGTGCCGGCGTTTGAACGGCGAACAAGGTGAATATGGCGAGCAGTACGATGCGCATGGCGGGATCCTTCTTTCCGAACGGTATCTGAATGCCGAACCTGCCCGAGACGCCGCCGATTCGCAATCTGATCGCGAAAATGTGACCGGTAAGTCCTTAGCGCTTCCGGGTAACGGGATCAGAATCCCGGGCGGCGC
The DNA here is from genome assembly GCA_028817685.1 of Rhodospirillaceae bacterium. GTDB lineage: Bacteria > Pseudomonadota > Alphaproteobacteria > UBA8366. Next base: position 509 of record JAPPPC010000173.1, on the reverse strand, counting down.
ACGCGGACCCAGATTGGCATATGGTCGCTCACCGAGTGCTCGAAATTCTTTGCGAAAGCTTTGAACGCCGCTTTGTTCTTTTTGAGCTGGCTGAAGCTCTTGCCTGTCGTGGCATTGGCGAAAAGTTCCGCGAAATTGAAGACCCCATAATCGAATTTATCGGGATGTTCCGCGATGTGCACGGCACCCTCGTGATTCGGTAAGGCCTTTTCCTTGGCACCGGCGAAGAAAGCGATTTGGTCGTAGGTCTGATTGAGACGGGCGTTCGATCGAAGCAGCCCGTGCTTCGGGTGTTTGTCGATAAAGGGGAAGTAGATCCGGTGCATGGTATTGGAATTGAAGGCTTCCTTGTTCATGCCCCGGATGAAGGTATCGATTGCGGCGCCATCCGCCTCCGGATTGTCTAAATCGAGATTGAGATCGCCAAGCAAGATGAAGTTCGGTGCCGCCATGCGTTTTTCGTCCTGTAGCCGCATGGCGAGCCAGCGTACCAACGCCCTGAATTGCGC
>JAPPPC010000874.1 GCA_028817685.1 Rhodospirillaceae bacterium | reverse complement strand
GAAGCTGCCGGTTCCAGCGGATTCTATCGGTGACGAGCTTGGCGACGACATCACACTTCTTAACCTTGTCGCCAACGGCAACCGTGACCTGCGCCACCGGCCCGCCCGCCAAAGCGGCGACAACACCGGTCTGTGCGGCGACGAACCGGCCGATCACCGGCATGGTCTGCGATAGCGGTTCGCTGATCACCGGGTCGACCTTCACGGCAGCAGCCCGTTTTTGGGCGACCGCATCACCGACAACGCCCGCTGAAAGCGCTACCGTCAAAATTGCTGCCGCAAATCGCATTGCTGTCTACTCCGTCATCCTGTGGACGTGTCAGGCCGCTGAATTTGTCCGTCGACCAGATACGCCCCCGGCGATTACCGCATCGGCAAAACCGGAATCGCGCCGAGGTTAATAAATGTAAATATGCGTGTAATTATATATGCAGTTGCGTCACCAGATCAAACGCGAACCGATGCATTATTGCAAGAAAAACCGGTTCACAAATTCGCGTGACTTCAGAGCATAAATTGATGACCTTATAAAGCGTTGATTCGCCCGAACGGCGTGCTTTCAATCCGTTTTACGAAGGGGAACCGTATGTCGACCGCCCTGTTCACGCACAAGGCCTGTCTCGAGCACATTCCGGGACCGTCGCATCCGGAGTCGCCTGCACGGCTCGAAGCCGTCAACACAGCCCTGAGCGATAGCGCATTCGACGCGTTGAACCGGCAGGAAGCACCGCGTGCGACGGTCGATCAAATCGCACGCGCCCATCCGCGGGACTACGTGACGGAAGTCCTATCGCATATTCCGGAGCAAGGCGCTGTCCGGCTCGATGCGGATACCATCGTATCGCCCGGTTCTGGTGAGGCCGCATTACGGGCCGCCGGCGCTGTCTGCGCTGCCGTCGATGCCGTCGTAAGCGGCGCCGTCAACAATGCTTTCTGCGCCGTTCGGCCGCCTGGGCACCATGCGGAGCCGACAATTCCGATGGGCTTCTGCATTTTCAACAGCGTCGCTGTCGGTGGCGCCCATGCCCGCGAAGCCCACGGACTGAACCGGATCGCCGTGATCGATTTCGACGTGCATCATGGCAATGGAACACAGGCGATGTTCCAGAACGAAGCGGATTCCTTCTTTGCGTCAACCCACCAATCGCCGCTCTATCCCGGCACGGGAGCGGCGCATGAACGCGGTTGCGCAAACAACATCGTCAACGTGCCGCTGTCGCCCCATTCCGGATCGGAATCGTTCCGCGACGCCTTGAGCAACACAATCCTACCCGCGCTAGAGGGCTTCGGGCCCGATATCGTCTTTATCTCTGCGGGATTCGACGCCCACAGCGACGATCCGCTCGCTTCGCTCAATTTCTCAGATGACGACTATGGCTGGGCGACAGAGCGAATTTTGGAAGCCGCCGCGTCACTTTGCGAGGGGCGCGTTGTTTCGACATTGGAAGGCGGCTATGACCTCGCCGCGCTCGGGCGGTCCGCAGCGCGGCACGTCAAAGCACTGATGGCGGCGTGATTTAGGAGGCGGACACGCGACTTCGAGGCCCTCGAACTTCCTTAAGCACACCCTCGATCAGGTCCCACGCTTCACGAACTTTGCGGTCGTTCTCGACGCTGCTGCTTTCCAGAGTGTAGGCCCATAGGCTCGACGCAAAATCACCAACCGCATCCTTGACCTCGCGCCGCAGCGAGCAAGGCTCATCGGCCCGAAACAAATGCTGCCTAATTAGGTCCGTCGCTGCGGCCGGCGATTCTGCCGAATGCACGATGGTGAAAACGGAACTGATCTCCGAAAATCGCTGAATGGCATTGCGCTGCAGTTCATAAAGCTGCGCTATTCCGCATCGCTTCTGCCTGGTTTCTTTCTCGTTCATGAGTGCCTGCAAGGCATCGGCAGAACCGTCCAGATGCCTCGACTTGGCGAAATACTCAGCCTCGCACGCCATCATTTCCTGCTCAGCGCGCTTCACCTCCTCATAGGCGATATCGAGTTCAGCTTTCGCCTCCTCGATCAGATGATGACGCCGTACCGCGAAATCCATACTTCGTGCCTCGCCAGCCGTCTTTACAGGATTCCGGCTTGGGCGAACTTGGATTGCACGATTTCGCGGTCGAACGGTTTCATGATGTACTCGTTCGCACCGGCGGAGATCGCTTCCTGAATGAAATTGATATCGTTTTCTGTGGTGCAAAAGACAACGATTGGCTGATCGCCATCTTCGCGGACCCTCAATTCACGCAGGAATTCGATGCCGTTCATGACGGGCATATTCCAATCGAGCAGGATCGCGTCCGGCATCGCGTTGACGCAGTGATCAAGCGCGATCTGGCCGTCTGCCGCCTCATCTACGGAAAAATCGAGTTCTTCCAGTATCTTTCGGGCAACGCTCCGCACGACTTTGGAATCGTCGACAACCAAACATGACTTCATACCTATTACCTCGTGTTCGGACCTGGCACCGGTACCCCGAAAGCACAATTTCGGGACCTAGTCGGAAAGACGACAATGTGACGGTATAGAAAAGCTCTGAAACAAAGATTAACGGCATGCTAAGAAACATCGCCGACAGGCCAAGCTCGAAAGGGTGTGCAAGCTTTCCGCGAGACATAGCCTTGGACACTCCCCGGCTGCCCGATTAAACTCACCGCCTCGCAAGAACATCAGACCTGGATAACGATATGAGTGGCGTCGGCAAAGACATCGAAGCGTTGGGCTTCGAGGACGCGTTAAACGAATTGGAGCAAATTGTCCGTTCGCTGGAGTCCGGTGAAGGCAAGCTTGACGACGCTATAAAATCGTATGAACGAGGCGCGGCGCTTAAGAAGCATTGCGAGACAAGATTGGCGGAAGCCAAGAACCGGATCGAAAAGATCTCCTTTACGAACAATGGTGGCGCGACAACGGCGCCTGCGGATATTGGCTGAGACCGCGACGCTGGCGCTCGAAAAAGCGCTGAGGGACACCGCGCGGGATGTCGAGGAAGTTCTCGAAAAGGTACTTCCTGCGGATGGCGGTCATGAGGCCCGCCTGTTCGACTCGATGCGGTACGCCACATTGGGCGGCGGCAAGCGGTTCCGCCCTTTTCTCGTCGTACAAAGCGCCGCACTCTTCTCGGTTAGCCGATCGTCCGCGTTGCGCGTTGCCGCGGCGGTGGAGTTGGTTCATTGCTACTCGCTGGTACATGACGATCTTCCGGCGATGGATGACGATGACCTCCGGCGCGGCCAGCCTACGGTCCATAAACAATTCGACGAAGCGACGGCCATTTTGGCTGGCGATGCACTGCTCACTCTTGCCTTCGAGGTCCTGGCCGATCCGCGAACGCATGAAAATGGTAGCGTTCGAGCCGAGCTCGTGGCCGCCCTCTCCAAAGCGGCGGGCGCTCACGGCATGGTCGGCGGCCAGATGCTGGACCTGGCGGCGGAGAGCATCGAACTCGACATGGGTGGCATTACGCGCCTGCAGCGCTTGAAAACGGGCGCCTTGATCGCATTTTCATGTGAAGCAGGAGCGATTCTCGGCCGTGCCTCGACAGAACCGCGTGAAGCACTCCGGGGATACGCTCACGATTTGGGACTGACCTTCCAGATTGCGGACGACTTGCTTGACGTAGAAGGGACAATAGAGGAAACAGGCAAGGCGGTCGGCAAGGACGCTGACGCAGGCAAGGCCACATTTGTGTCCATCCTGGGAGTCGAACGGGCAAGGGAACAGGCAAGACTGCTCGCAAATCAAGCCGTTGAGCATCTTGCCGTATTCGACGACACGGCCGATCCGTTGCGAGAGGCGGCCAATTTTGTCGTCGAACGAAAAAGTTAGAGCAAGAGGGAGACCGAAGGTGAGCCTCGAAACACCACTGCTGGACACAGTTAAAGTGCCAGCCGATCTGCGCGAGTTGGAAGAGTCGCAATTGCGCCAATTGGCTGATGAACTGCGTGCCGAATTAATCGATGCTGTGTCAATGACGGGCGGTCATCTCGGCGCCGGTCTGGGAGTCGTAGAGCTCACCGTCGCGATCCATTACGTTTTCAACACACCGGACGACAAGCTGATCTGGGATGTCGGCCATCAGTGCTATCCGCACAAAATCTTGACCGGTCGCCGCGACCGCATTCGAACCCTTCGGCAAGGCGGTGGTTTGTCCGGATTCACGAAGCGATCGGAAAGCGAATACGACCCCTTCGGCGCGGCTCATAGCTCGACATCGATCTCATCCGGCCTCGGTTTCAAGGTTGCGAGCGATCTGCTCGGCGAACAGCGAAACTCGATCTGCGTCATTGGCGATGGGGCGATGAGTGCCGGCATGGCTTACGAGGCCATGAACAATGCTGGCTCAATGGATACCCGTCTGATTGTCATCCTCAACGACAACGACATGTCGATTGCGCCGCCAGTGGGCGCGTTGAGCGCCCATTTGTCGCGGCTTATTTCGTCCAAGCAATTCCGATCGCTGCGGCATCTCGGCGGCGTCATCGCACACAAATTCCCTAAGTCGGTCGAAACCGTCGCAAAGCGGGCGGAAGAGTACGCCCGTGGCATGGTTACGGGCGGCACCCTGTTCGAGGAACTCGGCTTCTATTACGTCGGACCGATCGACGGTCATAATCTGGACCATCTATTGCCGATTCTGAAGAATGTCCGTGACGATGAAATGCAGGGTCCGATCCTGATTCATTGCGTCACTCAGAAGGGTAAAGGCTACGACCCCGCTGAGAAATCGGACGACAAATATCATGGTGTCTCCAAATTCGACGTCATCACAGGCGCCCAGCATAAGGGCACGTCGAATGCGCCGGCCTACACGAAGGTTTTCGCGGAAAGCCTGATCAAGGAAGCGCAGGAAGACGACAAGATCTGTGCGATCACGGCGGCGATGCCCTCAGGCACCGGACTGAACCTCTTTGAGAACGCATTTCCCGACCGCACCTTCGATGTCGGCATTGCCGAACAGCATGGTGTGACATTTGCCGCAGGCCTCGCGGCGCAAGGTATGAAACCGTTCGCGGCGATCTACTCCACCTTCCTGCAGCGCGGCTACGATCAGGTCGTACATGACGTGGCCCTGCAAAGTCTGCCGGTACGATTCGCGATCGACCGCGCCGGTGTGGTCGGCGCCGACGGTACGACCCACTGCGGTGCCTATGACATTACCTATCTCGGCTGTCTGCCAGGCTTCGTCGTCATGGCGGCGGCGGACGAGGCCGAATTGGCCCATATGGTCGCAACGGCCGTCCAGATCAACGATCGCCCCTCCGCATTCCGCTACCCGCGCGGTGAAGGCGTCGGCGTCGATATGCCGGAACGCGGCGTACCCCTGGAAATAGGTAAGGGCCGGGTCATCCGCGAGGGAACGACCGTGGCGATCCTGTCCTTCGGCACCCGGCTTGGCGAGTCGCTGAAAGCCGCGGACGATCTTGCCGCGCGCGGCCTGTCGACGACCGTTGCAGATGCGCGGTTTGCCAAACCGCTCGATGAAGAACTAATCCGCAAGCTGGCGAGCGAGCATGAAGTGCTAATCACCATCGAAGAAGGTGCCGTCGGCGGCTTCGGCAGCTTCGTGCTGCAATTCCTCGCCAATGAAGGGCTGTTGGACAACGGTCTCAAGGTTCGGCAAATGTGCTTGCCGGACTTCTTCATCGATCATGAAAGCCAGTACAATCAGAATGATGAAGCGGGCCTCAACGCACCTCAAATTGTCTCTACGGCCCTCACCGCACTGGGCCATGAGACGATCGAAGAGCCGGCGCGCGCCTAAAACCGCGTTCGGCTGCCTGTTGCAAGATGGGCGCGACAGGTAAACGGCCGCGCAAGCAACGCGCCGATCTGCTGTTGATCGAACGCGGTTTGGCCGACAGCCGAACTAAGGCCCAGGCGGCGATCATGGCCGGGCAGATTTATTCCGGCGAACGGCGTATTGAAAAAGCCGGCGAGACCCTCGCCATCGATGCGCCTTTAGAAATGCGTGGACCGGACCATCCGTGGGTTTCCCGCGGGGCGCTCAAACTGGTTCACGGTCTGGATCACTTCGATATCGATCCCGCCGGTCTGAATTGCCTCGATGTGGGCGCCTCGACCGGCGGCTTTACGGAAGTGCTGCTGGACCGGGGCGCAGCAACCGTCACCGCTGTCGATGTCGGCCGCGGTCAATTGGCCTGGAAGCTGCGCGAAGACCCCCGGGTGATCGTATTGGAGGGGCGGAATGCACGCAGCCTGACCGCGACGGACTTCCCCACCCCGCCTCAGCTGGTTGTCTGCGACGCCAGTTTTATCGGACTGGAAAAGGTTCTGGCGACGCCGCTCACCCTCACCGCCCAAAACTGTGCATTGATTGCACTCATCAAGCCCCAGTTTCAGCTAAACCGGGATGCGGTGGGAAAGGGCGGTATCGTTCGCGACCCGGCGCGTCACGCGGAAGCTTGTGACTTCGTCCGCAACTGGCTGGACACGCAGGACGGCTGGGTTGTCGACGGAATTGCCGAAAGTCCCATAACCGGGGCTAAGGGGAACAAAGAGTTCTTGATCGCTGCACATCGCAGCGAGCCTCGATAACCGCCCTACGGTGCAAGACGCAGGGGCGGCAACTGCAGTACCCCGGCAGGCGGGCGCAGAACGCTGGTGTCGCCAAATACTGGTTCCAGATAGCGCCCAACAGCAGCCATTGTATCCGGACGCGCTTCCGAAACCTGAGACACCAGGATCTGCATCAGCGGAACGCCGTCATTCAGTGCTTCGCGTACGCGATCAAGCGGCGATAATGGTTCCGGCAACACAACGAAATTGAGTGGCGCTTCTGCGCCGAGTTTTAATGCTTCGCGCACCAGGCTGGCAGCGGTAGCATAACCGCCCAGCGCGTCGACGAGACCGACACGCTGCGCACCCGTACCGCTCCATATTCGCCCGCGTGCGACCGCATCAACCTGGTCATCGCTCATCCCCCGATCCACTGCCGCCTTTCTGGCGAAGTCGTCATAAACGAAATCGATGACCGCGCGATGGCGCGCGGCGGCAGTCGGCGAAAACGGAAATATTTGGCTCCACATGCCCGCATGCGCACCGACATTCAGCCGGTTCCAATTGATACCCAGCTTTTCCCATAGATCCGTGGTGGCCAGCTTGCCGCCGAATACACCGATCGAACCGGTCATGGTTCCGGGCTGTGCGACGATCTTGTCGGCGCCCATCGCGACAAAGTACCCGCCCGATGCGCCATAGCTTCCCATGGAGGCGATGACGGGTTTGCCTTTCTTGCGTGCCCGCAAAACAGCCCGGCGCACCGTATCCGATCCGATATAGGACCCCCCTGGACTATCAATGCGCAGGAGGATCGCCTTGATCGCTTGATCCTTCACGGCATCGTCGATCGCCCGCGCGACACTGGCCGCTGCGAAGACATCCGAATCCCAGGGGCTATTGTCCGCGTCACCGGACTGAATGGGTCCAACGCCGTAGATCAATGCGACATCCGTTCCATCCGGACCCGGCGACTCAACGTTTGCAGCATAGGCGGAAAATTTCAGTCCCTTCGCTTCCTTGCCGGCACGCGCTCTGACCGCATCGGTAAATTCGTCCCAGTAACCCAGCCGATCGACAAGCTGAGCATTTTTGGCTTCCTCTACGAGAAGCGGAGAACGGTCCACCAATTGCCGAACGGTTTCGGGAGAAATTTTTCGGTCTTTCGCGATATCAGCGACTATACGGTCGAACCAAGCGGTCATGACCTGCAACAAAGATGCCCGCGCCGGCGCGCTCATCGCATCGCGCGTCAACGTCTCAATCGCCGACTTGAACTCATGCCGTTGTTCGAACTCCGCCTGCACGCCAACTTTGTCCAGCGCATTCTTCAAAAACGGTGTCTCGAGACC
>JAPPPC010000254.1 GCA_028817685.1 Rhodospirillaceae bacterium | reverse complement strand
CTTGAAGCGTTGGGCAAGGAGAAGGCCATCGTCGAGGCGAAGTTTGCGGACCCCGCGCTCTATAAGGGCCCGGGCGTAGAGATCGCATTGCTGAACAAACAGCTGGCAGACCTCGATCGAAAGATCAGCGATGCCGAAGCGGCATGGATCGCCGCCGAAGAAGCGATCGGCTAGAGATACATCCAAGAGAAGCGGGGAGGAGCGTGACAGCATGCTGACGGCGGACTCGGAACGGCCGCAAGTGGCGGTAAAGACGGCGGGTGAGGGCACGGCCTACATCCTGCTGCATGGCGGCATGGGGTCGTGGAACCACTGGGCGCGCAATATCGACGCGCTGGCGGATCACTTCCAGGTGCGCGCCGTCGATCTGCCAGGCTATGGCGACTCACCGGATGTCGACAAAACGATGTCTGGCGAAGAATACAGAGGGTTGGTCTGCCGAGCGATTGGCGAGATGCTGGACGGCGATGAACCGTTCCACCTTACGGGGTTCTCCTTCGGCGGCGCCTTGAGTTCCTGCATCGCGGCGCATTTCGGTGACCGGGTCAAAGGCCTGTCGCTGATCGGATCCGGTGGCTTCGGCAAACAAGCAGGCCGTCCGCCGGTGAACACGCGCAGCTACAAATCGGCCGGCGACGATGAGGCGAAATACCGTGAAATCGTGCACGGCAATCTGCTGGCTTTCATGCTGACCAACCCTGAATCGATCGATGACACCGCGGTTGACTATCACGGCGGCAACGTCCGTCGCACCCGGTTCGACAGTCGCAAAGTCAGTTTGGGCGACACGCAGCGAACTGACCTGGCCAAGATCACCTGTCCGCTGCAGCTTATTTGGGGGTCGGACGACATCACCGCCTATCCCTCCATCGAGGACCGGGTTGCGATGTGCCGCGAACGCGTCCCGGATCTGCGGATCGATGTGATTCCGGGGGGCTCGCATTGGGCGATGTACGACAGCGCCGAAACGGTGAATGCACTGTTGCTTGATTTCCATTTGGGCTTGGCCAATTGACGCTATGGGCGCCTTAACGCACTCTGACTTCGGCTAGCAGGAGGGAATTTCATGCGGTTTCAGGACAAAGGCGTTGTCGTCACGGGGGCCGGCGGCGGTATCGGCCGCGCGGTGTGTCTGGAGTTCGCCAAGGAGGGGGCAGTCGTTGCCGCATGTGATGTCGATATCGCGATGGCCGAGCGGACGGTTGAAGCGGTCGCCAAGGAAGGCGGTCGGGCGCATCCCTTTGCCTTGGACGTGACCGATCCGGACGCGGTGGCCAACGGCATGACGGCGGCGAAACAGCAGATCGGCGGACTCGATGTGCTCGTCAACAATGCGGGCGTGCGCGAGATCGTGCCGGTGTTGGAGCTGTCCTACGAGGAATGGAGCCGGGTCATCAACGTCAATATCACAGGCGTGTTCCTGTGCGCGCAAGCCTTCGCGCGGGAGGTTATCGCGGCGGGCGGCACGGGCGCCATCGTCAATCTTGCTTCGACACTGGGCGTGATGGCATCGCCGAACCGGGCAGCCTATACCGCCTCAAAGCATGCCGTTACCGGCCTGACGAAGGAAATGGCGATGGAGTTCGGCGAGAAAGGCATTCGCGTCAATGCCGTCGGCCCGGGCGTTATTCGGACACCGATGACCGAGCGGTATTTCCAATCGGAGGATTATGCCGAGACCATCCGCAGCATCCATGCGCTGAATCGCTGGGGCGAGCCGCCCGAAGTCGCAAAGGCGATCGCCTACCTTGCCTCCGATGATGCGAGTTTCGTGACGGGCACGACCCTGTTGGTCGATGGCGGCTGGACTGCGGGTAAGAAGCTTTGAAGCTGGGCATCGTCTCCGATCTGCATTGCAATATCGCAGGCTTGAACCGGGCGCTGGAGCTGATGGGTCCGGTCGATGATCTGTTGTGTCTGGGCGACAGCATTTTCGAATACCGGTTTTCCAACGAGGTCGTCGCCACGCTGCGGGATCGGGGTTTCCATACCATCAAGGGAAATCACGAGGAGGTCTTTCTGGGGCCGCTGGGCGAACGGGCCCGGTCCCGCGAGGGTATCGATCCGGAGCTGTTGCAATGGCTGGACGACCGGCCCTGGCGTCTGGAACTGCAATATGGCGACAAGAAAGTCCTGATGGTGCATTCGACCGCCTGGGAGCCTTATGGCGAGTATGTCTATCCGCACAGCCCCAGCCTGGCACGTTTCGGCGAGGAGGATGCGGATTTCGTTCTGTTCGGGCACACGCACCAGCAGCTTGCCGAGCGGTTCGGGCGGGTTCTGGTGATCAATCCCGGTTCGACCGGCGACGGCCGCGACCCGCGCAACGACCGGCAATTGAGCTGTGCTGTGCTGGATACGGAATCCGCCGAGGTGAACATCATCGATTTTCCCGACCCGGCCCGCGAAGGGATTGGCATCGCAGCGGGCTAGTCAGGTCATCGGTGCTTGCGGATCTTTCGGCTACGCCGTCATTGATGACTTCCGCGGCAGCGGAACGCGCCAAATCACGAACAGGTCTGTTGCTCCTTAGAATTGCGGACTAAGATGCCCCATTCCTAATTTGGAAACGGGAATGGACGCGGACGCAAAAAAAGCATCATCGGCTGAAAAACTCGGGAATCCAGCCGCCCGATCGCCGCGTGGTACCGTCGGGGTCGGGCGTATTACGTTGGATTCGCCCGACCGCTTCTTCAATCGGGAACTTTCCTGGCTGGCGTTCAATGAACGGGTGCTGGAGTCTGCGGAAAGCAAGAAACACCCGTTGCTCGAACGGCTTCGTTTCCTTGCCATCTCCGCAAACAATCTCAACGAATTCTACATGGTGCGGGTCGCCGGCCTGCGCGGCCAGGTCGAGGCCAAGGTCGATATCCCGAGTCAGGAAGGGCTGACACCGCGGCAGCAACTGGAACTGGTCAATGCGCGGGCCATGAGTTTGATGCACAACCAGCAGAAATGCTGGCGCCGCATCGTCCGGCACCTGCATGACGAGAACATTCATATCCTAGAGACGACCGATCTCCGGCCGGCGGACCGCCGATGGCTGAGAACCTATTTTCTCGAAAAACTGTTCTCCGTGCTGAGCCCGATCGCCGTCGATCCTGCGCATCCATTTCCCTTTATTCCCAATCTCGGATTTGCCCTTGTCGTTGCCTTGCGGAAGGGACGGCGGAAGGAGACGTTGAACGCACTGGTGGCGCTACCGCACTTGGTGGAGCGTTTCATCCGGCTGCCTGGCAAGGAGCACCGTTTCGTCGCGCTGGAGACGGTCGTGGCGTTGCATGTCCAGAAGTTGTTCCCGGGCTTCAGAGTCGTCGAAGTCGGCCAGTGCCGAGTGCTGCGCGACAGTGATATCGAGATCGAGGAAGAGGCCGAAGATCTCGTCCGCCTATATGAAAGCGCGCTGAAGGAGCGCCGCCGCGGTTCGGTCATCCGTCTGACGATCAATGACGATATGTCCCACGATTTGAGACAGTTTCTCGTCGACGGTCTCGACGCGGCGCCGGAAACGGTGTTTGCATTGAAGGGGGTGTTGGGGCTCGCGGACACCGGCGAATTGATCGTCAGCGATCGACCGGATTTGGTGTTTCCACCCTATGCGGCACGGTTTCCCGAGCGCGTCCTCGATTTCGGCGGCGATTGTTTCCAGGCGATCAAGGCCAAGGACTTCGTCGTTCATCATCCTTATGAGAGCTTCGACGTGGTGGCTCAGTTTCTACGCCAGTCGGCAGACGACCCCAACGTCATCGCGATCAAGCAGACCTTGTACCGGACAAGCGAAAATTCGCCGATTGTCGCCGCGTTGATCGATGCGGCTGAAGCCGGGAAATCCGTTACCGCGTTGGTGGAGGTGAAAGCCCGGTTCGACGAGGAACGCAATATCCGTTGGGCCCGCGATTTGGAGCGGGCGGGCGTGCAGGTCGTGTACGGCTTCGTCGATTTGAAAACCCATGCCAAAATCTCCCTGGTCGTCCGCCGTGAGGGCGATCAATTCCAGAGCTACTGCCATTTTGGGACCGGCAACTATCACCCGATCACGGCGCGCAGTTACACGGATCTCTCCTTTTTCAGTTGCGATCCCGCGCTGTGCCGAGACGCCGCTGGATTGTTCCATTTCACGACAGGGACGGCGGGCCCCAGCAATTTGGAAAAGCTGTCGGTTTCGCCGGTAAATTTGCGAGAGACGCTCCTCGAACTGATCGGTGATGAGGTCCGCTTTGTAACCCAAGGGCAACCGGGCACCATCTGGGTGAAACTCAATTCGCTGGTAGATGGCGAGATTATCGATGCGTTGTACAAGGCGTCGCAGGCTGGCGTTAACATTCACCTGGTGGTTCGTGGCATCTGCTGTCTGCGGCCGGGCGTGCCGGGCCTGTCGGACAACATCACGGTGCAGTCCATGGTCGGCCGTTTTTTGGAGCATGCGCGAATTGTTTGTTTTGGACGTGGACATGCGTTGCCGTCGGAGAATGCCAAAGTTTTCATTTCGTCGGCCGACTGGATGCCGCGCAATCTGGATCGGCGGGTCGAGATCATGGTGCCGATTGAGAATCCGACGGTCCACCGCCAAATTCTAGAACAGATCCTGGAACACAATCTGAAGGACAAGGCGCAATCTTGGGTCTTGCAGCCGGACGGCGCCTATCGGCGTTTGTCTCGGAACCCGCGCAGCTTCAGCGCTTACGATTACTTCATGACCAATCCCAGCCTGTCGGGACGCGGTTCCGCGCGGCTAACGCCGGAAGCGGGATGCGCGCCGGCACCACCGCCGCAAGGCGAATTCGGGATTGCGCGCCCGGCGGCGCAATAGTCAGCCGAGCGCCTGTTTCAGACGCGCCAGCGCCTGTTCCGGCCCTGGAAGGCCGAACCGGAGCCATTGCGGCCGGTCGGGAAATCGCCGTACGAAGATGCCCTCTTTGCCGAGCCGTTCGAAAATGGCGCGCGCGGACTCCGATTGGACCAAGCGGAACAGCGCGGTGCCGCCGATCACAGTCATCCCGGCCCTCTCCAACACATTGTCCATAGTCGTTGCCTGGGCCTTTAGACGCCTCCGCGTTTCCTCGATCCAGATCGTATCGGTCAGGGCGCGCGCACCGATCTCCAACGCCGGACCCGATACCGCCCAAGGCCCCAGCCTCTCTCGCAGCGAGGCGATGACCGGTACTGCGCCCGCGGCGAACCCCAACCGCAAACCGGGAAGGCCGAAGAATTTCCCAAAGGAACGGATCGACAGTATGGGTGCGCCCGCCAGGCGCGGCAGGACCGTACAAGACGGATCTAGGTCCGCGAACGCCTCATCGACGATCAACAACCCGTCCGGCTTTGGCAGGGACTGGGCCAAATCGATCAGTTCGCTGGGCGCGATTGTTCGCCCGTCGGGATTGTTGGGGTTGACCAGGACCACCGTATTGGCCCCTTCGGCGTCCGCAAGCGACGAAATGGTCGTCACCTGCTGTGCCGAATCCGCCCAAAGCCTTGCATGCTCCTCATATGTCGGGCCGAGGACGGCAATATTTCGGCCCGGCAGGATGGTGGGCAGCAATTGCAGCACCGCCTGCGATCCCGGGGCCGCGACGATATCGGCGCCTTCCGGGACATCGTAATAGCGGCGTGCCGCACAAATCAGCGCATCATGTGCGTCCGCTTGGGGCAATTGTTGCCAGGCAGATTCACTGAGCGTCGTGTCCGGATAGGGTGCGGGGTTTATGCCGGTTGAAAGATCGAGCCAGCCATCCTTCGGCCGCCCGAATAGGCATTCCGCCTCCTGCAGATTTCCCCCGTGATACGCCGTCGTCGAACCCATGCCGCCGCTCATTTCCACAAACCGCCAGAAATCTCTGGCGAGCACGCTTTCGCAATGACTACCATTGCCATCTTGGTCAGTCGAATGAAGGAATGCGTCGTGAGCGGATTTGCTATCGAATTCAACACATTTACGATCCTGGGCCGTTGTCCGAAAACCGGTGCACTCGGTGTCGCGACGTCGACCGGAGAGATGGCCGTCGGATCGCGCGTGCCGTTCGTCAAGACCGGGGTCGGTGCGGTGGCAACCCAGGCGCTCACGGATCCACGACATGGTCCGAAAGGCCTGACCATGCTTGAGGACGGGTTGTCGGCAGCGGATACCCTTGAAAAACTGGTCGCCTCGGATTCCCATATCGAGACCCGTCAAATCGGCGTGGTCGACGCGCAAGGGCGCACGGCGGTGCGGACGGGCAGCGAGAATCGCGATTGGAAAGGGCATCACGAAGGCGATCAATTCATCGCCATGGGCAATCGGCTGACCAGCGAGGCGACTGTGACCGCCATGGCTGAGGCCTATCGTGCCAGCACCAACGAGGCTCTGGAAGAGCGGCTCATGCTGGCGATCGAGGCGGGTCGCGATGCCGGTGGGCAGCATGGCGGTCAGCGCTCGGCGGCGATCAAGGTTTGCGACGATCTGGAATATCCGATCGTCGATCTGCGCGCCGACGATTACGACGATCCGGCCGCCGAACTGCGCCGTCTCTTCGACACCTACAAGCCGCGCATCCCCTACTACCGGGTGCGGGCGGCGGATCCGTCGATCGGGCCCTTCTACCTGTGGAAAGAGAAGCAGGGATTGTAGGGTCTGTGTCCGTCTCGAAGATACGCGTCGGCGATATTGAGATATCGCATCGCTGGGACGGCGTCGCGGACGGTCCGGTGGTGATGATGGCGCATGCCATGGGTACCAGCCATCGGCTGTGGGATTGGCAGGTCCCGGCACTGGAAGACCGGTATCGGATACTGCGCTATGACTGGCGTGGCCACGGCGATACCAGCGCCCCGCCGGGTGCCTACACACTCGATCAGTTAGTTGGTGACGCGGTAGGTCTGATGGACGCGTTAGGCCTCGACCGTGTCCATTGGGTTGGAATCTCGACGGGCGGGATGATCGGACAGGGGCTTGGCATCGAACATCCGGACCGGGTCGCCTCTTTGTCGCTGTGCAACACAACGCCGCAGGCGAACCAGGCTTACAAGGATTTCGTCGTCGAGCGGCACAGGGTCGTGCGCGAAAGCGGCATGGTGCCGATCTGGGAGATGACGGACCGGCGCTGGTTCACGGAGGCCTTCGCGGAAGCGGCCAACGCTGATTACCACGCGGTCCGCGAGGTGTTCA
This sequence comes from Rhodospirillaceae bacterium, assembly GCA_028817685.1. Classification (GTDB taxonomy): domain Bacteria; phylum Pseudomonadota; class Alphaproteobacteria; order UBA8366. The sequence continues at coordinate 724 of JAPPPC010000254.1, read as the reverse complement.
TTCGGACCTCTGTGCAAGGCTATATCGGGGCGACGTCGGCAACCGCGCAACTCGACTATAAGGATCGGCTGCATCTGATTTCAGCGCCAACGCTGGTGTTGGGCGCTGGGGACGATCCCGCAACGCCACCGGAACATTCGCAACAAATTCACGAGCGGATCACCGGGTCGAAACTGGTGATGTTGCCCGGTCAGCGGCATTTCTCGAATGTCGAGGTGCCGGATCAGTTCAATCCGCCATTGCGCGCGTTTCTGGATTCGGTTTCCTAATCTTTGTCGATCGAAACCGTGTTCGTGAGCACGCCTTTCCGGTCGAACAGTTTCAAAAGATCGCCGTCATGGACGATCTGGAAGCAGTATTCGCGCCCGCGCAGCCAGATTTCGTAGGCTTGGCAGTACAGATCCTCATCAACCCACCAGCGTCCATCATCCTTTGAATCGCCGTTTTCGCCGGCGACCGCCGACAGCGAGCCGTCATCTGAAAACGTTATCTTGTATGGATTACCGGTCCGTGAGTTCTTGCCGGATACAGAGACGCCGGGAAACAGGGCCGAAATCGCGCTGCCTGACAATCTCTCGCCGCTCGCATCTTCGATGGCCTGGCTCGGCGCCAGCGACGTGTCCCCGGATGCGCGAAAAATCAGCCACATGAGATGCGCCACCTGTCTGCGGTGCGGGATTGTTTTGGTGGTGTCGGAATTGTTGCGGTGGACGATGACCAGATC
>JAPPPC010000545.1 GCA_028817685.1 Rhodospirillaceae bacterium | reverse complement strand
GCATCCACGTGCCGACAACCTTGTACGGCTGGTCAACCGCACGGTTGAGAAGCTCGACCTTCATGCCGGAGACGCCGGCATCCGCGAGAAGTTTCTTGGCCTTCTCTTGGTTGGCCTTAAGATCTTCGCCATAACCGATCATCTGCTGCAATTCGGCTTTGGTTGCCGCCAGCTTGTGGTTCGGGAAGACCATGCCGCCAACCGTCTTCACGATGGCGATCTGCGAGAGGTATTTCGAGCCTCCCCAGCGGTCCATCGCCAAGGTCAGAGCCTGGCGGATACGCACGTCCTGGAATTTCTTCAGCTTCTGGTTGGAGCTGAAGCCCATGACGCAGTTCCAGTCACTTTCTTGGACGGTGATCTTGTCGCCAAGAGCTTTCTTCAGATCATCGCGAGCCTTCGGCGGGAAGGCGCGGAATTCGATCTGCGCGCGGTCACCACGGATCGCCTGGAGACGAACCGCCATCTTCGGCGCGGAAATGGCCTTGTAGCCATCGAGATACGGCTTCGGCTTACCGTCTTCACCCTTCAGGTGATAGTTGGCATAGCGCTTGCCTTCAACGAACGCGCCAGGCTGATGCTGGACGAACGTGAACGCACCGGTACCATTGATGTTTTTCTGGTGCCAGGTGTAGCCGTGCGTGTCGAGGTCCTTCTTCGAGTACACGAAGTTGAACGGCGTCGCGAGCGCGGGGATAAAGCCGCCCGTCGCATACTTCAGTCGGAAAACGACTTCGTATTTGCCGGTCTTCTCGACCTTGTCGACCATGCCATAGAACGCCTTACGCGAACTGGCGATACCCTTCGGCGGGAAAATCAGCTTGTTGTAAGTCGCCACAATGTCGTCAGCCGTCAGCGGCGTGCCGTCGTGGAACTTCACATTCTCGCGGATCTTGAAGGTATAGGTCTTGCCGTCATCGGACGTTTTCCAATGTTCGCAAACGTCGCACTGGAAATCGCTCGTCGACTGCGGATTGTCCGGATTGACCCGGATCAGCAGGCTGTAAAACGGACGAATCGGATGAATCATACCGAACGTCGTTTCGCGGTGTCCGTCGTAGGACGGGATCTTACTACCAACGACGATGTTCAAAACACCGCCTCGCTTTACCGCATTGGCAGGCGAGGCCACAGCAAGAGCAACGGCGGCGCCGGCTCCCAATGCGATCGCTAATTTGCTTCTGGGTTTCATATTCGCTTCTCCTTCCCTGTTGCCGAGAGCACGTTCGGTCCTCTCATTAACCAGATTGCAGCGGATAACCGCCTAAATTAAGACAATATTAGACGTATCCGGTTTCGCCTCCCAGCGGCGTTCTGCATGTTGCCCCGAATATGGGGACCAGTCAAACCTCCGTGCACGCGACCCAGTGGTTTGGCTTCACTTCCCGAAACTCCGGTACGGCCTGCTTGCAGCCGTCCACAGCCAAAGTGCACCGCGGATGGAACACGCAGCCGGGCGGCGGGTTCATCGGGCTCGGGATTTCACCGGTAACAATCTTGTGTTCGCGCGCCGCTTCAATCGTCGGATCCGGAATCGGCACCGCGTCGAGCAAGGCGCGTGTGTAGGGGTGAATGGGATTGTCGAACAGCTCGTCGCAGTCCGCCAGCTCAACCATCTTGCCCAGATACATAACCGCAACGCGGTGACAGATATGCCGGACGACGCTGAGATCGTGCGAAATGAACAGGTATGTCAGGCCAAACTCGTCCCGCAGATCTTCCAGCAGGTTGATGACCTGTGCCTGAATCGACACGTCGAGGGCCGAAACCGCTTCGTCACAGACGATAAACTGCGGGTCGACCGACAGCGCCCGGGCAATACCCACGCGCTGACGTTGACCGCCGCTCATCTCATGCGGATAGCGGTCGGCGAAACGGGTGCTCAAACCGCAGATATTCAGCAGTTCCATCACCCGCTTGTCGCGGCCTTGCTTGTCCGGAATGATCCCATGCACGCGCATCGGCTCGGCCAGGATCTCCCCGATCTTCATTCGAGGGTTCAGCGAACTGAACGGGTCCTGGAAAATCACCTGCACGTTCTGGCGATATTCGCTCATCTGCGCCTTGTTAAAGGCCGTCACGTCCTGACCGTCATACTTGATCGAGCCTGACGTGATCTTTTCCAATTGAAGGATGCAGCGGCCGGTCGTGGTCTTACCGCAACCGGATTCGCCAACCAGACCCAGCGTCTCACCCTTGTGCATTGCGAAGGAAATGCCGTCGACGGCCTTCACTTCCGCGACCTTGCGCTGAACGATAATGCCTTCAGTAACCGGAAAATACATACGCAGGTCATTAACCTGCAGGAAGTCCGCTTGCTGCGCGGCACTCGCTCCGGCGGACGTTTCTTCTACCGCGCTCATGACGCCTCCTTGATTGGGCTATCCAATTCGTCCCTCTTAAAACAGGCCGAATAGTGAATTCCGTCGATATGTTCGGTCGGCGGGAACGATTTGCCGCAATTTTCGTCGGCGTAACGGCAACGCGCGCGGAACGAACACCCAGCATCGAGTTTTGCGAGATCCGGCGGCTGTCCATCAACGGGATCGAGCTTAGCGCCGCGCGGTTGATCCAGCCGCGGCACCGACTTCAGCAAGGCCAGCGTGTAGGGGTGCTTCGGATTGTGATAGATATCTTCCGCCGTCCCGCTTTCGATGATCTTGCCCGCATACATCACGTTCACGCGGTCCGCGTAGCGTGCCACGACACCCAGATTGTGGGTGATGATGATCATGGCGACACCCAGCTCACGGGTCAGATTCTTCATCAGTTCGAGAATCTGTGCCTGAATTGTCACGTCGAGCGCCGTCGTCGGCTCGTCAGCGATAATCAGTTTCGGCTCGCAGCTCAGCGCCATCGCGATCATGACGCGTTGACGCATGCCACCGCTGAGATGGTGGGGATATTGCTCAAGCCGCCGTTCGGCGTCTGACATGCCAACGAGGCCGAGCAGTTCCACCGCACGTGCATGTGCCGTGGCGTCGTCCACGCCGAGATGCTGCTGCACCGTCTCCTTCAGCTGCAATCCGATGCTGAGAACGGGATTGAGCGAGGTCATCGGCTCCTGAAACACCATGGCGATATTGTTGCCGCGGACCTTGCGCATCTCCTCTTCGGAGAGTTGCAGCAAGTCGTTGCCCTGGAACATGATCTTGCCATCGACGACCCGGCCTGCCGGCTCCGCAACCAAACGCATGATCGAAAGGGCGGTAACAGACTTGCCGCAGCCGGACTCGCCGACAACCGCAACGGTCTCGCCTTCTTCCACATCGTAAGTGACGCCGTCGACCGCCTTCACCGTTCCTGCGGACGTGAAGAACTGTGTCCTCAGGCCCTGAATTTTAAGTAATTCGGTCACCACTCCTCCCTCATATCTCGTGCCCGCTTCTTTCCCGGCGGAATTCGAGACGGACGCTAGAGTTCCGTTTACGCGATGTCAATCAACAACCAATATCGCGCATTACAACCGTGGCGACGCGAATGCCACGGCAAGATTTCGATCGGCGCTTCTACACAGCCGCGCCCGTCAAAGCAAGCATACGGATTGAAATCGCGTGCGCAAATTTCGCCGAATACTTCAGATGCAAGAAGCCCTCTTAACTTTACTAAAGCACGTGGCGAACAGTTGAGTCGCAACGCCAACCGTGCAGCGAAAACCCCAATACAGCCTCTGCACCGCTAACCGCGCACAAAATTCGGCGCCCCGAAACCTTCTATCTCAACATTGACGCAAGCCGGCTGTCCGCCCGACACCGCCCGCTCCAGGGCACCGGTCAACTGATCTTCCGACGTCACATATTCGCCAACACAACCAAGCCCGGCGGCGGCAAGATCGTATCGGGTCTGATTCAATTCGCAGCCGATCAGGCGCTGTTCGCCGTAGTCGCGCATTTGGATCAAATGTTCGGCGTTCCAGCGGGCATCGTTGCCAATCACGGCGACGATAGCTGCTCCCGCCCGCACTGCGGTGTCGAATTCGCTGAAATGGAACCCAGCCGTCCCGTCCCCCATCAAGGCGATGACCGTCGCTTCAGGGCGCGCCAGTTTCGCAGCGATGGCGTAACAAATGCCGCCGCCGATCGCACCGGATGGACCATTAATGACGCGTGTCGGCGCAGACACCATCGCCTGCGCCCATTGCCCAAACTCGCCGCCATCGGAAATAAGGATTGGATCATCGGCCCTGTCGAGGACCCTCTGCACCCCCTCGCACAACGTCCAGGACGGCATCTTATCGCCCGACGCCGAGAGTCCCGTTTCGCGAAACGCTATGGCGTCCGCGACATCTTTTCGCCAACCGGCACGCGCCTCGCCGCCGTTGGAAATATCGAGCAATTGCCGCGCCGCATCTCGCGGGTCGGCACGCAATGCCAACGCAAGCCTTCCGCCCAGGCCACGCCGTGCCCGCTCGACAGCGTCACCATCGGCATCGACGACAACAAAGCGGCAATCGATGTCGACCGCGGGCGGTTTGGCGAAGCCCAGTGTGAAATCAATTGCCTTTCCAAGACTGACAAGCAGATCGGTTTGCGGCAGCATTTCAGCGAAGGCGCCCAATGACGGGTCTTTAAGACCACGCGGGCTTTCCATAGCAACAATCGGAACGTCCACGGCATCAGCCAATTCACCCAGCAGGTTGCCTGCCCGCGAGTTGTTCAGCGCAGGCCCAGTTACGATGAGCGGCCGCTCGGCCTTGCCCAGGATGCGCGCCAAACCTTCAATCGCCGCAGGGTCGGCCAACGACATATCCGCCTCAAACGCCGCCTTTCGCGGAATCGCCGCACTTGACGCATCGGCATTCAACAAATCGAACGGTAACGCCAGATGAACCGGCCCAGGCCGTCCGGACCGAGCGATACGGATGGCTTTCGCAATGTCGTGACCCACCCCTTCGGTACTGGCGGACCGAAACGCGGCCTTGGTCAAGGGCGCTGCGATGTCCGCCTGCGACAATTCTTGAAAGGCGCCGAGCCCATCCTGTGCGACCGGCGAATCACCGCTAAGCAGCACGACCGGGCTTTCGGCAGCGCGGGCAGAGAACAGCGGCGATAGCCCGTTCGCGAAACCGGGTGCCGCGGTGATCATGGCGATCCCGACCTCGCCGGTGATCTGCGCCCACGCATCCGCCATGTAAACCGCCGCCGCCTCGTGCCGCGTGTGGATCAGCCGGATTTCGGCATCAATACAGGCGTCGAAAATCGGCATGATCTGATTGCCAGAAAGCGTGAAGATCGTCCGCACACCGGCTTCTGCCAACGATTTTGCGACGAGATCGGCACCGCGCATAAGCTTGTCCTTTCGAATTACGGATTTTTGGTGACCTTAAGGGAGAGACCGGGTCATTGACACAAAAGACAGTCAGCGGCCTTTGAATACGGGGTCGCGTTTTTCGGCAAAAGCGGCCAGCCCCTCCAAACAGTCCTCCGTGTCGTCGAGCGAGCGCCGGATATTTTCGGCTTGGCGCATCGCAACCTGCGTTCGCTCAGCCGCGAGTTCCCGTTTCACCCGCTTCGCCGCCCGCAATGCCAAGGGCGCGTTCCGAGCGATTTGCGCCGCCAATGCATTGGTTTTCGCGCGCAGGGCAGCGCTGTCGCCGACGACCTCATTTAAAAATCCCATCTCTTGCATCTTGATCGCGGGGAAATGACCGGCGGTGTAGGTCAGCATAGCGTTCAAACTGTCATAGCCGTCGCGCAACAGCCGAACGATGCTCCCCGTGGGGATAATGCCGATGCCGGTTTCGGTCAGACCGAAATTGGCGTGGGCAACCGAGTAGCGAAAATCGCAGCCGAGCGCCAATTCCGTGCCCCCACCGAGCGCATGCCCATTCACGGCAGCAATGGTCGGGACCGGAATCGCTTCGATCTCGAGCAACGCCTTATCGACGAGTTCCACATATCGCCAGCGCGCGGCCTCGTCCAATTCGCGGCGTTCCTTCAAGTCGGCCCCGGAGCAAAACCCTTCGCCTGCACCTGTAATCACGACGCAGCGAATATCCAAATCCGCTTCCACCTGTGCCGGCAACGCCAGCAACCCTTCGCATATCGGTGTCGACAAGGCGTTGCGACGTTCCGGCCGATTCAAGGTGACGCGCAGAATGTGTTCGTCTTTTTCGAGCTGCAGAAAAGATTCCATGATGCACTCCCTCAGGTCAGCACGATCCGCGCATCCGCGATCGCCGGTCCCGCATCGTTGAGAAAAACCGGATTCAGATCGATTTCTGCGATTTCGTCTCGTGCCGCCAAAATATGTGAAATCTGCACCAACAATGCGGCAGCGCCGTCAAGGCCTGGCACAGTTTTGTTCAAATCTGTGAAAAAGAGCGTCCGCGACTTCAACGCCCTGAACATGTCGAGGGCTTCATATTTCGCGATCGGCGCTGGCCGGAACACCACGTCACCCAGCGCTTCAATTCCGACACCCCCCAAGCCGAGCATGATCATCGGTCCGAACTGCCGGTCCCGTACGCCGCCGATCGCGATTTCAGCGCCCCCGGAAATCATCGGAGCGATCAGAACCCGTGACGGCCCGTCACCCAGAGCCGTTATGCGTTCGAATGCCGTATCTCCTGCGGCAGCATCAACGACATTCAGCGCGACGCCACCCTGGCGGCTCTTGTGAACGCTATCCGGTGCGATCCGTTTCAGAGCGACCGGCATCGAGAAACGTTCTATCGCCGCGATACATTCCTGACGTGTCTTCACGACAGCATATTCCGGCGTCTCGACCCCAAACAGACGCAGCAACGACCGGGCTTCCGGCTCCATCAGCCAGCGCGGCGGCCCGGGCGCAGCCTCTGCCAGAAGAGACGACACGGCAATTTCGTCTATCGCGGCTGTCTCCAACGAGTTTTTCGGCGACGCTTTTCGGGTGGCTGCGGCATGCAGCCGTTCGACAACCGACGCCAGAGTCGGGAGGGAGTCGGTAACCGGGACACCGCCGTCCCGCAATTCGCCGAGCGGCGCCAAATCGCGACGGCCGTGGACAGAATGAACGAACAACGGTTTATCGTGCGCGGACACCAACTTCAGCAATTCGCCGGCAGCGGCCTCCTCGGCGGGCAGGACGGCGTCGCCTCCGATCGTATGATAGCCGCCGAAATGGCCGACCAGAATGGCGCCGTCGATCTCGGGATCGGCGAAGCAGATGTCGAGAGCGGGAACGATCTCGGTCGGCTCCGTCTCCGCTACGCCGGCGAAATCGACAGGATTTTCAATCGCACAGCGTGGCGGCAGATGCGCCGCGAGGCGCTGCCGCGTCTCCATTCGAAAGGGCGGCGCGCGCATGCCGGCCCGGTCGAGGGCATCGCAGACGAGTGTGGCGTGCCCGCCGCCGTCGGAGAGAACCGCCAAGCGATCGCCGGCAAGCGGCGGCAGATCGCAGAGGCTGCGCGCGACCAGCCAGGCTTCCTCGATATCCTGCACCTGGACAATACCGGCCTGGGCATAGGCGCCGGCAGAGATTCGGTGGGACGCCGCCAACGCACCCGTATGCGACAACGCAGCACGGCGCCCGGTATCCGTCCCGCCCGGGTTCAAGATGACGATCGGTTTCGTTTGTCCGGCCGCGGCGACCAGGTCGACAAGCTGCCGCCCCTCCCCGTCGCGCCAGCCTTCCAGATAGATCAGCACCACTTGGGTTTCCGGGTCGTGTAACAGAAAATCCGTCAACTCGACGACACCCAGATCGGCGGTATTGCCGATCGTGATCTGCCGGCTGAATCCGCCGCCGGATTGACCGGCCAGGAAAGACAGATTCAAGGCCAGATTGCCGCTTTGCGATATAAGACCGACACGGCCCGCCGGAACGTCGAATCCGGTGATATTCATCTTCGCCGGGACGCTCGCCAACCCGGCACAATTCGGTCCCACCATGCGGGTGCCCGCCGCTCGCATCCGTGCAATCAGATCGGCTTCGCGGGCCTTCCC
>JAPPPC010000477.1 GCA_028817685.1 Rhodospirillaceae bacterium | reverse complement strand
ACCAAGCACAGCGCCGAAATCGTCATGCGTGTGCCGGTGCAGCGGGTTTTCCTTGTTCACGCGGCACCGTTGCCCGAAGCGACGGCGGCGGAACCGCGGTTCCTCGTCGTCCTGCATGAAGTCACGGCTTCGCGGACGGCAGAGCAGATTCGGGCGGATTTTGTCGCCAATGTCAGCCACGAGCTCCGTTCGCCCTTGACCTCGTTGGTCGGGTTTATCGAAACCCTGCAGGGTGCGGCGCAAGAAGATGCGGCCGCCCGTGGCAGGTTCCTGCACATCATGGCCGATGAATCGCAGCGCATGGCGCGGTTGATCGACGATCTTCTGTCTCTGTCCCGCGTCGAAGCGAACGAGCATGTCAGGCCGGACGGCCAGCTCGACATCTCCGAGCTGCTGGCCGGCGTGATCGACAGTGTGTCCGTGCAGGCGCAGGAAAAGAACATGGCAATCGAACTGATCGACCCGGGGCCGCTGCTTCCGGTGGTCGGCGACCGTGACGAGCTGATCGAAGTCTTTCAGAATTTGATCGTCAACGCGGTGAAGTATGGGCGCGAGGAGACGCCGGTCCGGATTGCGGTTTCGTCTGTCGAGCGTATTCCAGAGGTCGGCGGACGCGGGCTGTCGGTCGCGGTCATGGACAAGGGAGAGGGTATCGCCGCGGAGGCCATTCCGCGGCTCACCGAACGGTTCTACCGTGTCGATAAGGGACGGTCCCGCAGCATGGGCGGAACAGGGCTGGGGCTCGCGATCGTCAAGCATATCGCGAACCGCCATCGGGGCCGGTTGGTGATCCGCAGCGAGGTCGGCGAAGGCAGCCAATTCGTCGTCTATTTGCCGGTTTCGGAGCCCGAAAAGACACAGAATGCCTCGTGAAACGGGCTGTCATTAAACTGTAATATAACCGTCATAAAACTGAGTCGCGTCATACCTAGGTTCCCGCCATCGGCAGGATGGCCTGCCGACATATTTGTTTTTCAGGGATGTGACTTCCATGTTGAAAAAACCTCTTCTTCTCGGCGCGATTGGTCTGTTTGCGGCCGCTGGTGTTGCTGAGGCCCGCGACCAGATCCGCATTGTCGGGTCCTCGACGGTCTACCCCTTCTCCACGGCGGTTGCCGAGACCTTCGGCAAGACCACCAAGTTCAAGACCCCGGTTGTCGAGAGCACGGGCTCCGGCGGCGGTCTGAAGCTTTTCTGCTCCGGCATCGGCACCGAGCATCCGGACATGACGAACGCGTCGCGCCGGATCAAGAAATCCGAAGTCGAGCGTTGCGCCAAGAACGGCGTCACCGGCGTCACCGAGGTCAAGATCGGCTATGACGGCATCGTCATGGCCAACTCGAAGGCGGCGCCCCGCCTGCAGGTCACCCGCAAGCAGATTTTCCTCGCGCTGGCGAAGGACATTCCGGCCGGCGAAGGCAAGCTGATCCCCAACCCGCACAAAACCTGGAAGGACGTCGATCCCTCCCTGCCGGACACCAAGATCGAAGTCCTGGGCCCGCCGCCGACCTCCGGCACCCGTGACGCCTTTGCCGAACTCGCGCTCGAAGGCGGGTGCAAGAAGATCGGCTGGATCAAGGCGATGAAGAAAAAGGACAAGAAGAAGTACAAGGCGATCTGCCACTCGGTCCGTGAAGACGGCGCCTATGTGGAGGCCGGCGAGAACGACGTTCTGATCGTTCGCAAGCTTGAAGCCAACCCGAATGCGTTCGGCGTCTTCGGCTTCAGCTTCCTCGATCAGAACGCCGACAAGATCCAGGGCAGTCTGGTGGACGGCCAGGATCCGACATTCGACAACATCGCCGATGGCAACTATCCGGTGTCGCGGTCGCTGTACTTCTATGTGAAGCAGGCGCACGTGAACAAGATCCCGGGCATCGCTGAATTCATCTCCGAATTCACCAGCGAAAAAGCTTTCGGAGACGATGGCTACCTGACGGATAAGGGGCTTATCCCGATGCCGGAAGAAGAGCGGGAACAGTTCCGCAAGGACGGCAAAGGCCTCGCCAGCAATATTGCGCTGTAAGAGGATCAGTCAAACAGTGTTACCCCCGGGGGCCGGCGCTCCCGGGGGCGATTTGAGTAAAAGACTTGTTTAGCGAATTTTCTGCCGTATACACCGGCGACACATTGATCAACGCGATACCCTGCCGACGAACCCGTTTCGAAAGATAAAATGTCTCTTTCCCTCATCCTCGGCACGCTCGCGATTCTCACGGTGATCGGCTTCTATCTGGGCCGGTCGCGGTCGTTGGCCAGCGTTGGCGGCAAAGCGCAGCGGCTTCACTCTCGCCCACATTACTATGGCTACTACCTTGCCATTTGGTGTGGCGTTCCCGCCGCCATTGTCTTCGGCCTGTGGATGATGGTGGAGCCGAGCGTCGTGACAGCGCTGCTCATCGAAAGTCTGCCGGCGGACCAGCGTCAGCTCGACGAGGCGCAACTTGGTCTGCTGCTCAACGACATCCGCAATATCGCAGCCGGCGGGATCGCCAGCCGCGAAGTAGGCCCGGAACTCACCCAGGCGGCGGCGCATTACAACGGGCTGCTGCAAACCAGCAAGCTCGCCCTCTTGGCTGTGGTCGCGTCGCTTGGCGTGGCCGGCATCACCATTGCGCGACGGTTGATTTCCCCGGATTTGCGGGCGCGCAACTTCGTCGAAAAGGTGATGATGCTGGTGCTGGTCGTGTGCTCCACGATCGCGATTCTGACGACGATCGGCATCGTCCTGTCATTGCTTTTCGAATCGATCCGGTTCTTCCAGAAGGTGTCGCCGATCGACTTCCTGTTCGGTCTGGAGTGGAGCCCGCAAACCGCCTTGCGCAAGGATCAGGTTGGCGCCACCGGTTTGTTCGGTGCGGTGCCGCTGTTGGCGGGCACGGTCCTCATATCCTTCATCGCGATGTGCGTGGCGGCCCCGATCGGCCTGTTGGCCGCGATCTATATGTCGGAATACGCCGCGCCCAAGGTGCGCGCCTGGGTCAAGCCGTCCTTGGAGGTGTTGGCCGGCATACCGACCGTCGTCTACGGCTTCTTCGCTGCGTTGACGGTTGCGCCGTTTCTGCGCGGCACCGGCGCCGATTTCGGGTTGGAGATTTCGTCGGAAAGCGCCCTCGCAGCCGGAGGCGTCATGGGGATCATGATCATTCCCTTCGTCTCCTCTTTGTCGGACGATGTTATCAGCGCCGTGCCGCAGGCCTTGCGTGAAGGATCCTACGGGCTCGGCGCCACGCAGTCGGAAACGATCAAACGGGTCGTGATCCCCGCGGCCTTGCCGGGGATCGTCGGCAGCCTGCTGCTTGCCGTCTCGCGGGCCATCGGCGAGACCATGATCGTCGTCATGGCCGCAGGTCTGGCGGCCAAGCTGTCCGCCAATCCGTTCGAAGCCGTGACGACCGTGACCGTGCAGATCGTGACGCTGCTCGTCGGCGATCAGGAATTCGACAGCGCCAAGACACTGGCCGCCTTCGCGCTCGGCCTGATGCTGTTCTGCGTGACGTTGGTATTGAACATCATCGCGTTGACCGTGGTGAATAAGTATCGGGAACAATATGACTAGCGAATCGCTCATGGATGACGCGGCGCTTCAGCGCGAGAGGATTCGCAACAAGAGCGAACTCGTGCGCGCCGGACTGAAGAAGCGTTACGCCGCCGAACGCCGGTTCCGCCTCTACGGTTTGATCGGCACGGCGATCGGTCTGGGGTTCATCCTGTTGCTCTTCTATACGATCGGTTCGAACGCGATACCGGCCTTCACCCAGACGATGCTGCGGCTCGAGATTGAGTTGCCGGCCGAGGAGATCGACCCGCAAGGGACGAAGGATCCCGAGGTCATTTCGAACGCGAACTACCGCAAATACACGCGCAACGCGCTTCGCGGGCATTTTCCGGAAGTGAAAAGCCGGCGCGACAAACGAAAGCTCGCCGCCCTGTTGAGCCCCGGGGCGGCCTTCAAGCTTCGCGAGACGGTCCTGGCGGACCCAAGCCTCATCGGCCAGCGTGTCACATTGATGATGCCGATGTCGGACGATATCGATCAGCTCAATAAGGGCGTCATCGATACCGCGGCCGCCGACGGAAGCGGCCGGGTCAGCAAGAAACAGATTGCATGGTTTCAATCGCTGAAGGAACGCGGCTTGGTCGAGACGGTGTTCAACACGACCCTCTTCACGGCGGGCGATTCCCGCGAGCCGGAATTGGCGGGCATTTGGGGGGCGCTGGTCGGATCGTTCTTCACCATGCTGATCACACTGGTGCTGTCTTTTCCGGTGGCGGTGGCTAGCGCGGTCTATCTCGAAGAGTTTGCGCCGAAGAATAAATGGACGCAGTTGATCGAAATCAACATCAACAATCTGGCGGCCGTGCCGTCGATCGTCTTCGGCCTGCTGGGTTTGGCGGTGTTTCTCAATTTCTTCGGCTTGCCGCGGTCAGCACCGCTGGTCGGCGGCATGGTCCTCGCCTTGATGACCCTGCCGACGATCATTATCGCCGGCCGCGCGGCGCTTAAATCCGTGCCCCCTTCGATCCGCGATGCGGCCCGCGGGCTCGGCGCGTCGCCCTTGCAGGTGACGATGCATCACGTGCTGCCGTTGGCGATGCCCGGCATTCTGACCGGCGCGATCATCGGCATGGCGCGGGCCGTCGGCGAAACCGCACCGCTGCTGATGATCGGCATGGTCGCTTTCATTGTCGATATCCCCGGTGGCGTGACGGACCCGGCGACGGTGATGCCGGTGCAGATCTATCTCTGGTCCGACGCGCCGGAGCGCGCCTTCATGGAACGGACCTCGGCGGCGATCGCCATGAACGCGCTCGCGGTGGTGTTGCGCAACAAGTTTGAACGGAAGTGGTAAAGCGATGTCGGTAACCGAACTTGTCTCCCCGGAGAGAACTGAAGCGCCTGCGGTCGAAGCCGCGCCACCGAAGGTGAGCGCCCGCGGCGTGAATGTCTATTACGGCGACAAACAGGCCTTGTTCGATGTCGGGTTGGACGTTCATCAGAACCAGGTCACCGCGCTGATCGGGCCGTCGGGCTGCGGCAAGTCGACCTATCTGCGATGCCTCAATCGGATGAACGATACGATCGACATCTGCCGGGTCGAAGGATCGATCAGGATCGACGATCAGGATATTTACGGAAAAGACGTCGATGTGGTGCATCTGCGCGCCCGCGTCGGTATGGTGTTCCAGAAACCGAACCCGTTCCCGAAATCGATCTACGACAATGTCGCCTATGGTCCGCGCATCCACGGGCTTGCCGCGAACAAAGCGGAACTCGATCACATCGTCGAAACCAGCCTGCAGAGCGCGGGACTTTGGGACGAGGTCAAGGACCGGGCGGACCAGATGGGAACCGAACTGTCCGGCGGACAGCAGCAGCGCCTGTGCATCGCGCGGGCCATCGCCGTGCAGCCGGAAATCATCCTGATGGACGAGCCGTGCTCCGCACTCGATCCGATCGCAACCGCGCGGATCGAAGAATTGATGGATGAGCTGCGGCAGAACTTCACGATCGTCATCGTGACCCACTCGATGCAGCAGGCGGCACGGGTGTCGCAGAAGACCGCCTTCTTCCATCTCGGCATTTTGGTCGAGGAGGGCAGCACCGAGCAAATGTTCACCAACCCGCGGGATGACCGCACGCAGGCATACATTACGGGACGGATAGGCTGATGACGGATCAAACCCCCATAATCGGCCAGCACATCGTCAAATCCTTCGATGACGAGCTGAACTGGCTGGACAACACGATCGCGGAAATGGGCGGCCTGGCGGAAGCGCAACTGGCCGCGGCCATCGACGCGCTGGTGCGCCGCGACGCGGAAAAGGCGGCGGAGATCGTCGAGTGGGACAAGCGCATCGACGCGCTGGAGGAGGAGATCAACAGCTTCACCGTGCGCGTGCTGGCGCTGCGCCAGCCGCAGGCGTCGGATCTGCGGATCACGGTCGCCGCTTTGAAGTCGGCCGGGGAGCTGGAGCGAATCGGCGACTACGCGAAGAACGTGGCCAAGCGCACGATCACGCTGGCCAAGACGGAACCGGTCGGCAGCGCGGCCAACAGTATCTCCCGCATGGGCACGATGGTTCAGGGCATGATCAAGAATGTGCTCGACGCCTATGTCTCGCGCGATTGGCAGCGCGCGGAGGATGTGCGGCTACGGGATGAAGAGGTGGATCAGATCCACACCAGCCTGTTCCGGGAACTGCTGACATACATGATGGAAGATCCCCGCAACATCACGGCCTGCACGCATTTGCTGTTCATCGCCAAGAATGTGGAACGCATTGGCGACCACACGACGAACATCGCAGAACACATCCATTTCATGGTTCGGGGGGAGGAACCGGAAACCGCCCGCGTGAACGAGGACCTATCCAGTTACACGGTCGTCGAACCCAAATCATCGTGAGTTAGAAATTGAAACCGCTTGTTCTTATCGTCGAAGACGAACCGCCGCAGGCCGAACTGCTGAAATACAACCTCGAGCGCGACGGGTTCCGCACCGCGCTCGCGGGTGACGGCGAAGAGGCGCTCCTGCTCGCCGAGGAAGAAGCCCCCGACCTCGTCATTCTCGACTGGATGCTGCCGCTCTTGTCCGGCATCGAAGTTTGCCGCCGCTTGCGCCGGCAAAACACCAGCGCCAAGCTGCCGATCATCATGCTCACGGCGCGCGGCGTGGAATCGGACCGTATTCGCGGTCTCGACAGCGGCGCCGATGATTATCTCGTCAAACCCTTCTCGCCCAACGAGCTGTTGGCCCGCGTGCGGGCGGTAATGAGACGATCCGTGACCGCGCGCGAAGACGAGACCATCGAGTATGGCGGTATCCGGATGGATATCGGCTCGCACAAGGTCACACGGGGCGAAAGAGGCATCCATTTGGGGCCGACGGAGTTCCGCTTGCTGCGGGTTCTGATGGAACGGCCGGGTCATGTCTTTAGCCGCGAACAGCTGCTCGACCGGGCCTGGGGCCGCGATATCTATCTTGAGACCCGAACCGTCGACGTCCATATCCGGCGTCTGCGGCAAGCGCTGAACAAGGGCGGTGCGCCCGACATTATTCGCACCGTTCGCGGCTTCGGCTACGCCCTCGATACCGACAAAGATTGACGCCGGGCCGCGCGGCCTTAGAGTCTGGCCTCGTCGCTAATTTTTGAGGTTGGGTCATGGGTGTCGGCGTCGGTTTGGGCATTGCGGAATTTCCGTTTTCCTCTGCGCGAAAGTTTTGGGACTGGATCGAGCTCTGCGAAGAGGGCGGTGTCGATTCGTTCTGGCAGATCGACCGTATGGTCTCGCGCGAACCGTTCCTTGAGTGCATGAGCTCGATGGCAGCGCTGGCCGGCGCGACCAAGAAGCTCAAATTCGGCATGAACGTGGCATCCGTCGGTTTGCGCGATCCGCTCCTGCTGGCGAAGGAATGCGCGACGATCGATTTTCTGAGCGAGGGGCGCCTGCTGCCGGCCTTCGGCATCGGCAATAACGCGGCGCCGGTCTGGAAGGCGACCGGCCGTCCGACAAAGCGGCGCGGCATCCGCACCAACGAGGCGTTGGAGCTGATTACTCGGCTGTGGAAGGAAGACAGCGTCACCTTCGAGGGCGAGTTCTATCAGTACCACGAGGCCTGCATCTCACCGAAACCGGTACAGAAGAAAATTCCCCTATGGCTCGGCGGATCGAGCGACGCGGCGATCCGGCGGACGGCGCGCTACGGCACGGGCTGGCTCGCCGGTCTGGAAACGCCGCAGCGGGTCGCGCCGGTGATTGCCGGGATCAAGGAAGCGGCGAAGGAAGCGGGCCGGCCGATCGACGCCGATCATTTCGGCGCCAGTTTTCCCTTCCGCTTCGGCGATGGGACCGACGATGCGACAAAGCGTCAGATCGAGGCCTTCCGCAAGCGGCCCGGGCTCAAGGACCGCGACCCCAACCAGTATTTCGCCATCGGCGACACGGAGGACGG
>JAPPPC010000644.1:568-7946 GCA_028817685.1 Rhodospirillaceae bacterium | reverse complement strand
ACACCAGCGCCGCCTTCAGCGCGTCCTTCATCGGCGGGTCGATGCTGACAACCCTGTCGAGGATCGGCTTGCCGTATTTGTGCTCGCCGATCTGGAAATAGGGCGTGTCCGGCGTCGCCTCGATGAAATTGCCCGCGGCGTAGACCTGGAACAGCCGATGCCGTCCGCCCTTGCGTTGACCGCCGACGATCATCGTCGCGTCGGAGGCCTCGCCGCGCGCCTGCAACGCGTCGGCATCCTGATCCTGCACCTGGCGCATGGCCTCGCCGACCAGCTCCGCCACCCGAAAGATGGTCGGTGCGCTCATGATGCACTCGACCTCCTCGGACTGGGCGCGCTGAATATCGCGTTTCAGTCGCGTGACGACGCCCTGGGTGATCGAAAGATTGCCCGCCGCGAGGATCGCGATCGCCCGATCGCCCGGCGCGTTCCAGGTGAAGGTCTTCTTGTAGCGCGCGATATTGTCGACGCCGGCATTGGTCCGCGTGTCGGAGAGGAAGACGAGCCCTTCGGCGATCTTCAATCCCATGCAATAGGTCATACGGTTCGGCCGGCCTTGTTCGCGCGTTTCGGGGCGCCAATCTATGCGACGGCAGGGTCGCTGCAAATAGTTAAGCGTTCCATAGCGCCAGATCATTGAGTGACAAGGGCGAAGCGACACGCCTAAGATCGCGGCCATGACCGATCCCCTGTTCCAGCCGCTGACGATTCGCCACGTCACCTTCAAGAACCGCTTCATGAGCACCAGCCATGCCTGCGGGCTGGAGGAAGGCGGCATGCCGAAGGAGCGCTATCAGCGCTACCACGAGGAGAAGGCGAAAGGCGGTATCGCACTCACCATGTTCGGCGGGTCGTCCAACGTCGCGCCGGATTCGCCGAGCGTGTTTCAGCAGCTCTATGTCGGCGACGATTCGGTTATCCCTCATTTGCAGCAATTCTCCGAGCGGGTGCATGCGCACGGCACCGCGATCATGTGCCAGATCACCCATCTCGGCCGCCGCGGCGAACCCTATGCCTCGAACTGGCTGCCCACCATCGGCCCCTCGCCGGTCCGCGAGACCCTGCACCGCAGCTTCCCGAAAGAAATGGACGAGGACGACATCGCCCGGGTCGTGAAAGCCTACGGCGCGGCGGCAAAACGCTGTCAGGAGGGCGGGCTCGACGGGATCGAGACCCTGGCCAGTTCGCATCTGATCGGGCAGTTCCTGTCGCCGCAGACCAACATGCGGACCGACAAGTATGGCGGCTCGTTGGAGAACCGCTGCCGCTTCGGCCTGATGGTCTACGAGGAAATCCGCCGCCAGGTTGGCGACAATTTTCTTGTCGGATTGCGCTGTTCGGTCGACGACGCCATGGCCGACGGGCTAAGTGCGGAGGAAGCGCTCGAGATCGCAAAAGTGTTCGAGGCGTCCGGTTACATCGACTTCTTCAATGGCATCTATGGCCGCATGGACACGCTCATCGGGCTGGCGGTCGACAATATGCCGGGCATGGCTTCGCCGATCGCCCCCTGGCTGCAGGCGGTCGGCGCGTTCAAGCGTGAGGTCGGCCTACCGGTCTTCCATGCCGCCCGCATCACCGATATCGCCACCGCCCGCCACGCGATCCGCGACGGGCTGCTCGACATGGTGGCGATGACCCGCGCGCACATCGCCGACCCGCATCTGGTGCGTAAGCTCGCCGGGGACCGGGAGGCGGAGATCCGGCCTTGCGTCGGCGCGACCCATTGCATGTCGCCGCACCGCCCGGTCTGCCTGCACAATGCCGCGACGGGCCGCGAGACCACGATGCCGCAAACCATCGCACCGACGGACGGCCCCAAGCGCAAGGCGGTGGTGGTCGGCGGCGGCCCCGCGGGGTTGGAGGCGGCGCGGGTGCTGGCGGAGCGCGGCCACACCGTCACCCTGTTCGAAGCGGCCCCGCAGTTGGGCGGCCAGGCCCGTATCGGCGCCAACGCGAGCTGGCGCGGCGACCTGATCGGCGTCGTCGACTGGCGGGCCAGCGAGCTGGAGCGGCTTGGTATCGATGTCCGCTGCAATCACTTCGCCGAAGCGGCCGACGTGCTGGCCGCGGCGCCGGACATCGTCATCGTCGCGACCGGCGGTATCCCCGACCTGGATTGGCTCGACGGGCTGGAGCACGCCACCAGCGTCTGGGACATGCTGACCGGCAACGCACCCGTCGGCGACGAAGTAATCGTCTATGACGGCACCGGACGCCACCCCGCCCCGCACGGCGCGGAACACGCCGCGGCGGCCGGCAGCCAAACCACCTTGGTGTCGATCGACGGCGAGCTGGCAACGGAGCTTACCTATGCGGAACGCGCGGTGTGGAAACGCCGGATGTACGAACTCGACGTGCCGATGACGTTCGATAATCGGCTCACAAAAATCGCCCGGGAGGGCAACCGCCTGACCGCGACTTTCGTCAACGAAGCGACCGGCGCCGCGACGACGCGGACGGCGGATCAGATCGTCGTCGAACACGGCACCGTGCCGCTGGATGCGATCTATCACGAGCTGCGCGGCCATGCCGCCAACAACGGTGTTACGGATCTGGACGCGCTGCTTGCCGGACAGCCGCAGCCCCCTGGCAACCGGCCCGGCTTCGAACTGCACCGCATCGGCGATGCCGTCGCCAGCCGAAACATCGCCGCCGCGATCTACGACGCGCTGCGGCTGTGCCATGTGATGTGAGAGACGCCCCTCCGTCGCCACGATAGATCTCTCGACCTTTTCCAAATCCACTGTCGGCGTAGTCTGGATCCCGGATTAAATCCGGGACGGCATGGAGGCGCTAGTTTGCGGCCACGGTCTCAGCCCACGTCGCCTTGATCCACTTCGCGCAGGCCACCGAGTGTTCGAAGATCGAGTATTTGTTGCCCATGCCGTAATCGGGGCCGGGGATGAATTCGGTCGAGATCTGACCGAGCGGGCTGTCCTCCTGCGCCGCATGGTGCGCCAGCAGATGCCGCACCACCTCTTTCCAAGGCTCCAGCTTCGCCTCGTCCCAGTCGCTGTGATACTCGCCAGCCGCAGGCTGGATGAAGGGATACTGAATGCCACGACCGACCCGGCCGTCCGGATGCCGGCCCCAGATGTTCTTCGGATTGTTTGGCACGGCGGCACGGGCATGGCAGTGCCAGACATAGTTCTGTCCGATCCATTGATCGCAGACATTGCCGTCTTGGTAGGGGTCGAGCACGACCTTGCCGGATTCGACGTCCGGCCGCATGTCGAGCACCTCCTGTTCCTCCGGATTGTCGATCTTGAATATGACATGGCTGTGGTCGAGGGTCATGCGGTAGGGCACGCCGCGCGCTTCGACCAACTGCGCCACCTCCATGACTCGGCCGTAATGCTCCGACCACATGTTGACATGAACCTCGAAAGTGGGCGCGCAGCCGACCTCTTCACCCACATCATATGCGCGCATATAAGTATTGGCGACTTCCTCGTTGCTCACGAGGTGACCGTCGGCGTGATGCATCATGATCTGGGTATTGTGCACCTTACTGCCGAGGCTGGCGCTGACCCGGATCTTCTGTTCCAGCAAATCTTCGTCGCGGCCCAAGGTGTAGAACCAGCCGCCGGCACGGATCGGCAGATCGTACTTCTCGCTTAGCCTGCGGTATTCGTCGACCACGTCGAGGGATTCCGGCGTCTTGTCGAAATAGTCATAGACTCCGGACTCCTTCACCATGCGGAACTTGGTTTCCAGATCGAACTCGGATTCGCCGCCCGCGTGACAAGCGCCTTTTTCCGTGATTCCGACGAGCAGTTCCTTCGCCATTGTTCAGCTCCCCCTTCGTTCGACTTAGCTTAGGCCGGTCCGCGCCGCTTTCCGAGTCCCCCATCAATAGCGTAATCTGCGCGGCGGTTTTTCAAACGGAATTCGAGCATGGCCATCAGCGACAGCAACATCGCGCCCGACAAGGGCGTCTTCAATCCTTCCGGCGAGTTCGAGCGGCGCGAGCGGCCCGATCTCGGCACCGTGCAGGAACCGGCACGCAACATCCCGGTCTTTGCGACGACGGACGTACTCGTGGTCGGCGGCGGCCCGGCGGGCACGACGGCGGCGATTGCCGCGGCGCGCTGCGGCGCCGATGTCATCCTGGCGGAGCGCTACAACCATCTGGGCGGGCTGTCGACCGGCGGGCTGGTGGTGTGGATCGACCGCATGACCAACTGGAACGGCGAACTGCTGATCCGCGGCGTCGGCGAGGAGATGCTCGACCGGTTGCCGGACGACGCGATCTACGGGCCGCCGCCGGAGCAGTGGGGTTCGCGCGAGGAAGAGCTGGCGCGGCAATGGGCGCGGCGTCACACCGCCTTCCACGGCACCGTCACGCACGCGCCGATGATCGACCCGGAATGGCTCAAGCTGGAATCGCTCAACCTGGTGCTGGGCGCCAACATCGAACTGTTGCTGCACAGCTGGGTCGCGGCCCCGCTGGTCGAGGACGGCAAAGTTACGGGCGCAATCCTGGAATCGAAACAGGGCCGCATGGCGGTCAAGGCGACGACGGTGGTCGACGCTTCGGGCGACGGCGATATCTTCGCCCAGGCCGGCGAAGGCTTCGAAGGCGACATCGACGATGACAATATCCATCACTGCGCCAACACCGCCTCGCTGTTGAGCGGCGTGGACGTGCAGAAATGATTCGATTGGCAGGACGCCAACCCGCAGCAATACAAGGACTTCATGCGCCGCGGCCGCGAGCAGACCAAGCACTTCATCCTGCCCTTCGCCGGCTGGCGCAACGACGTCGTCGTCTTCATGGGGCCGCGCTTCTCCGGTTTCGACGTGCTGAATGTCGACGATCTGACAACCCTGGAGATCCTGTCGCGCGAAAGCCTGGTTGAGCTGCTGAATTACTACCGCGGCAACGCGCCGGGCTTTGAGGAAGCCTGGATCATGCTGACCGCGCCGCAGCTCGGCGCGCGGCACAGCCGCCGGCTGGTCGGCGCCGGCAAGATGACCGGGCCCGGCACCAAAAGCGGCGAGATCTTCGCCGACGAGATCGGCGTCAGCCCAAGCCTCAGCCCGAACATCCCGGACGTCTCGGTGCCCTATGGCTCATTGGTCCCGGCCAAGACCGACAATCTGCTCGTCGCCGGCCGCCACATCTCAACCGACGCCCAGACGCACACCTTCATGCGCGAAATCCCGCAATGCTGGCTCACTGGCCACGCCGCCGGCGTCGCCGCGGCGCTCAGCGCGAATGCGGGCGTGGCGCCGCGTAAGATGGATGTGACGGAAATTCAGAAAGCGCTGAAGAAGCAGGGCGCGCTGATCCGGGACACCGAAACCGGCTAACGGCCGGCCTCCTGGATCGCCTGCCACACCCGGTAGGGCGTCAGCGGCATCGTCAAGTCGCGGATACCGTAGGGCTGCAGCGCATCGACGACGGCGTTGACGATGACGCCGAGGGCCGCCGTGGTGCCCCCCTCACCGCCCGCCTTTACCCCCAGCGGATTGGTCGGTGACGGGACCTCGTGCAGCTCGGTCTCGAAGGATGGGAAGTGGTCGGCGCGGGGCATGCCGTAATCCATGAAGGAACCGCTGAGCGGCTGGCCGGCGCCGTCGAAGACGCACTGCTCCCACATCGCCTGGCCGACGCCCTGCACCAGCCCGCCATGGGTCTGTCCGTCGACGATCAACGGATTGATCGCGCGGCCGACATCGTCGACGGCGGCGTAGCGCGTGATGCGGATATGGCCGGTTTCCGGATCGACCTCGGTCTCGCAGATATGGCAGCCATTCGGGAAGACCGGCGTGTGCATCTCGTTGTCGACGATGACCGACAACGCGTCTTTGGGCATCCCTTTCGACACCGCTGCCGACGCCAACTCATAGATCGTCATACTGCGATCGGTGCCCGAGACGAGGAACCGGCCCGCCTCGTAGGCGATATCCGCCACGGCCGCTTCCAACACCTGCGCGGCGATTCCCCGACCCTGCTCGATGAACCATTCTGCCGCCTTGACGATCACCGTGCCGGCCATGCGCATGGAGCGGCCAGAATGCGAGCCGCCGCCAACCTTCACCACGTCCGTGTCGCCCAACAGAATGCGCACCTGCTCGAAAGGCAGGCCGAGCCCGTCGGCAGCGACCTGCGCGAAAGACGTTTCGTGCCCCTGCCCGCTCGGCTGCGTGCCGATGACCACGTCGAGCCGTTCCTCTTCAGCACGGACGTGGAACTCCGTCTGTTCGACCGGCGTGCCGATGGAAGATTCGACGTAAGAGCAGACGCCACGCCCGAGCAGCCGGCCACGCGACTCCGCATCCTGCCGGCGCGCCGCGAACCCGTCCCAGTCGGCAAGCGCCATCGCCTTATCGAGGCAAGCCTCGTAGCCGCCGCTGTCATATTGCATGCCAACCGCATTGTCGTAGGGCATGGCGCCGGCGGGCACGAAATTGCGGCGGCGCAGGTCGATCGGATCAAAACCGAGCTCGCGGGCCGCGGTGTCGACCAGCCGTTCCATGGCGAAAATAATCTCCGGCCGGCCGGAGCTGCGATAGGCGTTGGTCGGCGGCGTATTGCTGAAGGTTGCCCGCGCCCGTACCTGCGCCGCCGGAATCCGGTAGCATCCGGTGGCAATCCCCACCCCCTTCGACAGTGGCGACAGGGACACGCAACGCGCGCCGACATTGCTGAGATTGGACGACCGCAGTGCCACGAAATTGCCGTCCCTATCGAGCGCCAGCTCCAGATCGAGGCGCAAATCGCGGCCCTGATAATCGCTGACGAAGGACTCGCCGCGCATCGCCGTGTATTTCACAGGGCGCCCCACCTTGCGGGATGCCCAGGCGACCAGTGGGAATTCCACATAGACCCGGTTGCGGGTGCCGAAATTGCCACCGACATCGAAGGCCACGACCCGGACATCGGCAGTTTCGATTCCCAGCACAGCCGCGATTTCCCGCTTCTGGCGCACCACGCCGCCGCTGCCGGCATAGACGGTATAGCGGCCGGTTTTTGCATCGTACGCGCCCAGGGCGGACCGTGGTTCCATCGGCACACCGGTGACGCGACCGATGTCGAACCCCATAGACACGACATGCGCCGCGTCCGCGAACGCGGCATCGGTCGCTGTCGCGTCGCCGAAAAAGGTCTCAATCAGGATATTGTCCGGCAATTCATCCCAAAGGCGCGGGGCGGCGCCGCCGGCAGCGACGGTATCGGTTACCGGATCGAGCGGTGCGTAATCGATCTCGATCGCTTCCGCCGCGTCCAAGGCCTGCGCCTTCGTCTCCGCGACGACCATCGCCACCGCTTCTCCAACATAGCGTGCGCGGTCGGTCGGCAACGGCACATGGCTGCCGATGAAGACGGGCTCGCCGACCTGTCGGCCCGGCGCGCTCAGCTTCTTGT
>JAPPPC010000644.1:0-558 GCA_028817685.1 Rhodospirillaceae bacterium | reverse complement strand
CGGATCGTGCGGAATGGCCCCCAGCCCGTCGCACCGG
This sequence comes from Rhodospirillaceae bacterium, assembly GCA_028817685.1. Lineage (GTDB taxonomy): Bacteria > Pseudomonadota > Alphaproteobacteria > UBA8366. Next base: position 521 of record JAPPPC010000644.1, on the reverse strand, counting down.
CAATCTTCGCCGGTGAAAATGCCGAGCACGCCCGGCATCGCGGCAGCGGCGCCCGTATCGATCGATTGCAGGCGGGCGTGCGGCCAGGGCGAACGCACCATGGCGGCATGGGCCTGGCCGGGCAGGTTGAAATCGTCGCTGAACCGGCCTTGCCCCGTCAGCAGACGTTCATCCTCGTTTCGGCGAACCGGTTCCCCGACACTTCCGCTCATAGAATTGTGCCCTTCGATGCAAAACTTAGGGAAATTAGGGTTTTTCAGCGCTTTCCACTGAATTAGTGGGTTTTGTACTTCAAACGGGTGACGCGGGGAAGCCGCACACCCGGCATATTGCGCTTACTACCTCCCTGCTGGCGTATTTCCCTCCCTCCCTCGGAATACGCCGTAACTAGGCCTCGCCACTGTCGGCGGGGCCTTTATTTTGTTTCACTTCGGAATACTGAACAGAATCGAGATAGTTAAATTTTCTTGACGGATTTATTTCAGTTTCTCTTGTCTGACATCAGCGCCCCTGGGACACCC
>JAPPPC010000081.1 GCA_028817685.1 Rhodospirillaceae bacterium | reverse complement strand
TACTTCAATGGCAGCTTAAATTTTTTGCCCTTTTCTGTGGCGCGCTTACTCGTGAAGCTGTGTGTTACGCCAGGATAGCTGATGTATTCGAAGTCCGCGCCCGCCGTCTTCATACCTTCCTTCAGTGTGGCAAGTTTCGCCGGTTTGATGAATGGGTCGTCCGCCCCATTAAACACCCGAACCTTGGCCTTTATCGTACCTGGTGTCGCGGGGATCGTTTGCGTCAGGCTGGCATGGTATGCGGCAACCGCCCGCAGATCGACGCCCTTGCGTGCCATATCGAGGACCACATTGCCGCCAAAGCAATATCCAAGGGCTGCGATCCTTGATGGGTCGACGGTCGCGTGACGCTTTAAGAGTTCTTTTGCCGCGATAAACCGCTCGTGCATGACGCCCTTTGTCGCAATCACCTCTTTCGCCATCGCGCCCGCATCTTTGGGATGATCCGCCAGACGACCGGTTCCATACATGTCGAGCGCGAAAGCCGTGTACCCTTCGGCGGCGAGCAAGTCCGCCCGTTCCCGCGCATAGGCGTCGTGTCCCCACCATTCGTGGACGACGATAACCCCAGGGCGTTTTCCCGTAACGGCATCGTCATAAACAATGTAACCCGTCAGCTCACGGTCTCCGGCTTTGTATGACACCTTGTCGGAACGAATTTCCGCATCGGCGCCCTTGGCAAAACCGAAAAGAACCACGAGGCATACCGACAGAAGCTTCGAATAGTGGGGCATAACGTCCTCCATAAATCTGCCAATATCTTTGGGCTCGATGCTAACGAATGTTCAATTAGGGGGGAAGGGTTCCCAACGCGGCCGGCCTGCCCTGGAAACCGGAAGTGGCTCAACTGACGTAACACCACACCCGTTAAGTGGTGCCAACGCCTACCCTTTCTGACAGAGCTTTCTGACAACGTTAAAGCGTTCGCTCCGCATCACTTCGAATGCGGCGGCGCAGGGGCCATTCCGTATCGCAGATGACCGTTGTTTCCAGCGCACGCTCAGGAAGAGAGCCGGCTTTCTCGCTCGTACAGCGCCCGGTCGAAAGCTTCCAGCTCGGCCTGCACCTTGCCGTAGAGCGTATCCGCCGGATAGCGGCCGTCCGCGTCGGGTTCGCCGACCGGCATGCCGGTGAACAGCTCGGCCGCCTCTTCGACGGTCTCGACGCTCCAGATGTGGAATTTGCCGGCCGCCACCGCGTCGGACACCACGTCGCGAAGAACGAGATTCTTTTCGTTCGATTTGGGCACGATACAGCCTTGATCGCCGGTCAATTCGCCGGCTTCGACGCAGGCGCGGAAAAAGCCTTCGATCTTGTGATGGGCGCCGCCGATCGCCTGCGCGTCGCCGCGCTGGTTCATCGAGCCGGTGATGCCGATATCCTGGCGCAGCGGCACGCCGGACAGGTCGGACAGGATGGCCAGCACCTCCGCCAATGACGCGCTGTCCCCTTCAACGCCGCCGTAATTCTGCTCGAAGGTGATCGAACAGTTGAAGGAGAGCGGGAATCGCCGCGCGAAGCGGCCCGACAGGAAGCCCTGCAGGACCATCACGCCCTTCTGCTGGATCGGGCCGCCGAGGGCGACCTGGCGTTCGATATTGATGACACCAAGCCGGCCGGCCGAGGCGCGCGCGGTGATGCGCGACGGGCCGCCGAAAGCATGGTCACCCAGATCGCGCACGGTCAGCCCGTTGATCTGTCCCACCGTGTGGCCGGTCGTGGCGATCATCACCTGGCCGTCGGAGATCGACTCCTGCATACGGTCCTCGACCCGCGCGTTGCGGCGGCGGCGGTTCTCGATCGCCTGCTGGACGATCGCCGCCGTCACGGTTTTCTGATCCGTCTCGACCGCAAGCTCCACCGCCTCGACCACGACGTCTTCGACGATTTCGAAGCGCGCGGTCAGCTTCTCGCGGTTCGCGGCCCAGCGCGTCGCCATGCCGATCAGCCGCTGCACGGCGTCGTCCTCGCATTCGAACTTGCGGTGGTCGTGCGCGATCTTGCGGATCAGCGCGGCATAGCTGGCGACATTCGCCGGCGTGGTGTCCATATCGGCGTCGATATCCGCCTTCACCTTGAAATAGGTCTGGTACTCCGGATCGACGGAGAAGAAGGCGTAGTACCAGCGCGGCGCGCCGACGATGACAACCTTCAAGTCGAGGGGCACCGGTTTGGGACGCGGCGCGCCGGCAAGCGGCACCGCGCCATTACGCTGTAGTTCTTCGATGCGGATTTCGCCATCGCGGAGCGAGCCCTTGAGGAACTCCCAGCTAACCGGGTTGCGCGCCAGCGCATCGGCCCGCAGCACCAGGATGCCGCCATTGGCGCGATGCACCGCCCCCGCCCGCAGCATGGTGAAGTCGGTATACAGGCCGCCTTCCGCCGGCCGGTATTCCATGCGGCCAAACAGGTTCTCATAGGTCGGGTTGGCTTCCAGCAGCACGCCCGGATTGGGGTCGTCGCTATGGTCGACGAACAGGTTGACCGCGTAGCGGTCCTCCGGCAGTTCGCGGCGCACGCCGGGCTGTTCGTCCGGTGCGAAGAGCTGCAGGTTCTCCAGCACGTCGGTCCGCATTTCGACCAGCCAGCGCACGACGCCGCCGTAACCGGAGAACTCGCCGCGCACCGCCTCGAACTGCACGTCCAGCGCGCTGTCCGCCGCACCCTGCGTGATTTCCATGACCCGGGCGCCCATTTCGGCCTGACGCTGCGCGGCGTGCCGGTTCAATGCGTTCAGCTTTTCGCCGATCTCGCGCCCCTTCTCCTTGAGCCGTTCCTGTTCCTCCGGCGGAAACTCGTCGAGATTGGCCGGCTGGCCCTCGGAATCGATCGGCACGACCGTCGCCCCCTGCTGCGACTGCATGATGTCCAGCCCGCTGGCCCGCGCTTCCGCCCGCAGCGCTTCCATTTCCTCCGCGATCGCCTGCTGCAGCTTGGCGCTTTCGGCGCGCACCTTCTCCTGATAGTCGTCGCCGCCGAACGTGCCCGACAGGGCTTCCCGGACCTGCCGGACCAGCAGGATCATGCGGTCGCGGAAGCGGCGGCCGACGCCGGCGGGCAGCGGCAGCGGACGCGGCCGGTGCGGACGGCGGAAATTGTTGAGATAGACCCAATCGTTGGGTGGCGGCTTGCGTTCGACGAAGTCCTGGAGGAAATGCATCGTCGAGGTCATCCGACCGCTGCGGTCCTCGCCGACGACGAAAATGTTGAAGCCCGGGTCGGTCACGTTCAGGCCGAACTCAAGCGCGGTGCGGGCCCGCTTATGCCTTGAGAGCGTGAAGAGAGCGCTTTCCGCCCCGGCATCCTGCTCTAATACGGGCAGTGCAACATCGGTCGCTGCTAAACGCTTTGCGGGCATCGGCGCGTCCTCTCCCTGTGGCGGCGAACATTAACCATGCCAATTTGTAAAGCGATACGAGGGGGAAGCAAAGAAACGGTTAATTAATGACCGGCCGGAACTGCCCCACTCCAACGGAAAAGGCCGCACGCTTCACAGCGCACGGCCTTCCGATCAGTTATTAGGAGGTAATCAGGTAACGTCGTCTATCCAAACAGTCCCAGGATTGCCGTTTCGCTCTGTGCCGCCAGGCTGGTGGCGTTCACGCCGATCTGCTGACGCGTCTGCAACGAAAGCCGGTTCGCCGCTTCTTCGGTCAAATCCGCATTCGTCAGGGACGCCGCACCCGCTTCCAGGGTGTTGGTCAGATCCTGCGTGAAATCGAGGCGGGTCTGCAGGGCCGAGGAACTCGACCCCAACGTCGCCGTGTTGGTCCGCACGGTGGACAAGGCGGACCGTGTCTCGGCCAGCGCCGCGTCGATATCCGCATCGGTCCCGAAGGTCGTGCTGCTGATCCCGAGGCCCGCGCTGGAGGAATCGGCGCCTTGGATGGTCAGGCTGCTGGAGCCATCCTCGTTCAAGGAGACGTCCAGATCGTCCGGCGATCCCTGGATCAGGTTCGTCCCGCCGAAGCTGGCGTCCTGCGCCAGACTGTCGATCTGCGAGCGAATCTCGTTGAACTGGCTGGCCAGCGCCGCCCGCTGCGTCGGATCGCTGGTATTGCGGGCCGCGAGCGCGAGGCCTTCCGCCTGCTGCGTCAAATCGCTGATCGCGTCGAGGCCGTTATTGGCCGCTTGAATCGTGCTAAGGGCCTGATCCACACCGTCCTTGGTCTGAGTCAGATCCTGCGCCCGGTCGCTGAGCGCCCGCGAGGCGAAGAAGTCCGCCGCGCCGTCGAGCGGATCGCGCACCCGCAGGCCGGAGGACAGCCGGTCGTCGGTTCGCTGCGCCAGGCCGGACGTTTGTTGCAGGCCCAGCAGATTGCTGCGCACCGCGCCCGAAAGGTTAACCGAATCTGTCATGTCGATTGTCTTGTCCGCGCCGTGCGAACAGCCCCTAATTGTTAATCTGACAGCGTGATAATTATACCGGTATTTCCGATAAAATCAAGGCTAAACTATTGATACTTAATGAAAATAGTTAACCGGGATAGCGTTAAGTTATCTCTAATTTTATTTAATTTTTCGACCATTGCGCGGTATCGGGCAAGCTGTTGGATTCGCGGGTGAAAGACCAATCGTTAACGCCTCTTCCAATCTGCGAATCAAACGTTATCCTCTGGCCCCGCGCCGTCCGGTTGCGTGTTCTCGAACCTCCGACGAGGAAAAATGACGGAAAAATCGGCCGAATGGCCCTCGGATATCTTCACCGTTCTGCGCGAACGGGAGATTTCCCAGATATGTCACGTCCCCGATGCGGGCCACGACCGGCTGATCCGCCTGTGCACCGCGCAGAACGACATGTCGGTCATCACCTTGACGACGGAAGAAGAAGGTGTCGGCATCCTGGCCGGTGCCTGGCTCGGCGGCCGCCGCGGCGCGCTGCTGATGCAAAGCAGCGGGGTCGGCAACACGATCAACGCGTTGGCGCTGCCCGCCGCCTGCCGCATGCCGTTCTTCACCATCGTCACCATGCGCGGCGAATGGGGCGAAGGCAATCCGTGGCAGCTGCCCATGGGGCAAGGCGCACCCGGCGCGCTGGAGGCCATGGGCGTGACCTTATACCGGGTCGAGCGGGCCGAAGACGTCACCGACACGGTCAACGCCGCCGCCGCGCAAGCCTTCAACAACCAATGCTCGACCGCCGTCCTGCTGTCGCAGCGCCTGATCGGCGCAAAGGGGTTCAAATGAGTTCGGGAACGATGCAGCGACGCGAGGTCGTGGGCGCTTTGCTGGCGCCGCGGCAGGACAATCTGCTGACCGTGGGCGGATTGGGATCGTCGTCCTGGGATATCGCGGCGACGGCGGACAACCCGCAGGATTTCTGCCTGGTCGGCGGCATGGGGCTGACGGTGTCGGTCGGCCTCGGGCTCGCCGGCGCGCGGCCGCAGAACCGCGTCCTGGTGATCACCGGTGACGGCGACATGCTGATGGGCATGGGCTCGCTGGCGACGGTGGCGCAGATCCAGCCGCGCAATCTGGCGATCGTCGTGCTGGACAACGAGATGTTCGGCGAAACCGGCGGGCAGCCGACCCATACCGCCGGCGTTACCGATCTGGCCGCGATCGCCAAGGGAGCGGGCATCCCCACGACCGGAACCATCCGCGACGCCGCGGCATTGCAAGACGCCTTGCCGCACATCCACGAGTCGGACGGGCCGGTCTTCTACGTCGCCAAGGTCAGCGCCGAAATGCCGCCCACCGTCTACCCGCCGCTCGACGGCCCGTTCGCGAAAGACCGGTTTCGCGCGGCCGTCCTGGGCGACGGCGCCGTGTAGCGAACCGCGACCTTGCCTTGCGGCGGGTCGCTCGCCTATGTTCGCGCCGCTTGCACCGGCATTCCGGCATATCGAATAAGCCTCGGGCGACGGCAGGGAAACGCGACGTATGTTTGTCTACACGATCAACAGGATTCTTCACCTCATACCGGTCCTGTTCATTCTGTCCGTGGTCGTGTTCGGGTTCGTGCATCTGCTGCCTGGCGATATCGTCGACACGCTGATCGGCGACGAAGAATCGGAAGACCCGGAACTGCGCGAGCTGCTGCTCAAGGAATACGGGCTCGATAAGCCGGTATATGTGCAGTACGGCGTCTGGCTCGGCAAGCTGTTGCAGGGCGATTTCGGCAATTCGCTGGTGACGCGCCGGCCGATCTCCGTCGAACTGTTCGAGCTGATTCCCGCGACGATCTATCTCGGTCTCGCCGGAATCCTCATCTCGATGGCGATCGCCATACCGCTGGGGTCCATCGCCGCGGTCAAACGCAACACGCCCGTCGATTATTCCGCGCAAGTCACATCGCTGATCGGAATCTCGATTCCGGAATTCTGGTTCGCGATCATGTGCGTGCTGCTGTTCTCCCTCTATCTCGGCTGGCTGCCCTCGTCCGGCTATGTCAGCCCGTTCGAGGATTGGAAGCAGAGCCTGCTGTATCTGATCCTGCCCGCCGCGGCGATCGGCTTCCGGCAGGCGGCCTATACGACGCGGTTGACGCGCTCCAGCATGCTGGACGAAATGAACAAGGAATATGTCGACACCGCGCGGTCGCTGGGCTTCACCGAGAAAAAGGTCGTCTACAAATACACGCTGCGCAACGCCCTGATCCCGACCGTCACGATCAGCGGGCTGCAATTGGCGGATCTGCTGGGCGGCACGGTGGTTCTGGAGACGATTTTCGCCTGGCCTGGAATCGGTCAAGCGATCTATCTGGCCATTGTCGACCGCGATTATCCGCTGATTCAGGCAGGGGTCTTCGTTCTCGGCTTCATTGTCGTAATAACCAACCTATTGGTTGATCTTCTCTACCGCGCGCTCAATCCGCGCGTCAGCCTGATGTAGAGACCGTCGCGTCACTACCATGATACCGATTCCATGGCGATCGCGCGCCATGGGACCCGGATTCGGGGTAGTTCCCTGATTACACTTCACGAAATCGGACACGCGCACCGAAATGTGTCGTTTCTAGTTGTCCATTCGTGGATACTATAGGAACATAGCGGCGACCGATCTTAACAAGGGCGTCGGCGGCCTCGATTTTGCCGTCTTTTGGTGCCGAAAATAACGGGTCGCAACTGAAGTACCGCAGTGACGCGGTTGGATTTCATAGGCGCCAAGCGCCGTCATACGCCAAGGGAGGCTGTTGAATGTCACAAGACGATACGACCAAAAAACCTGAGACGAGCGCGGGCCCGACCCGTCGTCAATTCCTGGGAGCTGCCGGCGCAGCTGCCGGTGCGGCAGCGATCGGCGGCGTCGCCACCGACGCGCAGGCCATGAAGAAGCGCAATCCGAGCCGTGGCGGCACGGTCCGCTTTGCGACTCGCGCCGACTCGCGCGGCCTGGATATGCACCGCAACTATTATTACTACGTCTCGCATCCGTTGGCCGCGACGTCGATGGGCATGATGGACCTGAACCTGAAGATGGAGCCGGTTCCGGGCATCGCCGTCGGTCACGAAGTTTCCAACGGCAACAAGACCTACACGTTCAATCTTCGTAAGGGCGCGACTTATCACAATGGTGAGGATGTCGACGCGGCATCGATCAAGTGGAACCTGGAGCGCATCCTTGATCCGAAGATCGGCCACTCCTTCGTCCGTTCGGCGGTCAAGGACGTTGCCAAGATCGACGTTGTCGACAAATGGACGGTCCGCCTGCACCTGAACAACCCGAGTGCCGTGCTGGTGCCGAACCTGACCTACTACCCGATCCAGTTCATGGCGCCGGGTAGCGTCGATAAAGCAGACACGCATCCGGTCGGTTGCGGTCCGTTCAAGTTCAAGTCCTGGAAGAAGTTCGACTCCACCGTCATGGAGCGCTTCGAGAACTGGTACGAGACCGACGATCAAGGCAATTCACTGCCCTATCTCGATGGCCTCGTCGGCCGTCCGAAGAAAGAAGACCGTGTTCGCCTGACCGCGCTTCGGACCGGCGAAGTCGATCTGATCGACAACATGTCCTATGCGGACGGCGCCACCTTCGAGAAGAAGTATGGCGACAAGTTCAACAC
>JAPPPC010000518.1 GCA_028817685.1 Rhodospirillaceae bacterium | reverse complement strand
TATTGATAGAGATCGACTGCCGGGTCGATGAAGCCCTTGCGCAGGATCGTGTTGAAGCCAGAGGTAAACCGATTCAGCGTCTCCAGCGGGTCCGATGTGCCTCTGGCCTTTTCTTCGTCAGCCAATGCGGTCGTCCCGGTTATTGCGATCGCCAATATCAATGCCGCCGCTGCGCCTCGGTACTCTCGAAAATTCTTCATGTTGCAGCCTCCATAGACCCATGATTCCGAAACCGCGAGCGGATCGCAATGGTGAAGTTTGACGTACGCGCCCACCCATACGTACTAAACTGAACCACGAAACCGGTTAAGGAGGCGATAATGGCTACATTTCAAGTGCTTGCGACGAACCATACAAGTTTTACCGTTTCTGATTTGGACCGCACGGTGGCCTTTTTCGTGGAGGCGCTGGGCTTCGAAGTGATCTCACGCGCGCCACGCGACATCGCCGTCATTTCGCGGATCACCGGTGTCGAAGGCGCGGATATCGAGGTCGCTTACGTTCAAGGGCCGGGCCACCGGTTGGAGCTTATCCAATATCACGCGCCGGAAGGGCGGGAACGGGTGCAATCGCGGCCCTGCGACACCGGTTTTGCGCATATCGCCTGCGATGTGGATGACATCGATGCGGCAATTGGCGCTTGCGCGTCACACGGGGTCTTGCCAATCGGCGATCCCGTGCCGATCGACAACGGGCCGAACAAGGGTGGCCGCGTCGTCTACACGCGTGATCCTGATGACCTTACGATCGAATTCATCGAAAAACCTGGCGGCTAATGTCACGTGAACCTGACTTCGGCTTCGCCTAGGCCATCCACAACAACGGTTACCGTGTCGCCCGCGTCGACCCACTGTGTTTCCACAATGCTGCCGGTCAGTACGATCTGATCTTTCTCCAAACCGCGGCCGCGCTGAGCCAGCATATTCGCGAGCCAGGCCAGCGCTTCGAACGGATGCCCCATAACCTGCATTCCCGTACCGGTACCAACCTCGGCGCCGTTAACGCGCATCGCTGCGTTGGTTGTGGGCAAATTCAGCGCTTGCCAATCGCTACGTGCTGGGCCGAGGACGCATCCCGCGCCGAAGAAGTCATCGGCGATCAAGGTCGCCGCATTCAATGACGGATAGTCGACATAGCGATCGTCCACGATTTCGATAGCCGGTATGCAGGCGCTTACCGCGTCCGCCACGGTGTCGCGTGTGAAGGGCGCATCACTCGGCAACAGATCACGCCCCAGCCGCGTGGCGATCTCACACTCGACGCCGACGCGGCGGTAGTGGTTGTGCGGCAATGTTGCGGGCGACGAAAAAATATCGGTCGCCTGGATGCCGCCGCCGCAGGGCTGGTCGATCTTGAGAAACTTCTGCATCACAGCGGTCGTACAGCCGATTTTGTAGCCGGCGACGGGAATTCCGAGTGTTTCGTGCAGCGCGTCCTGCACGGCGTAACCTGCTGACATGTCCTGTATCTGGCAATCCTCGGGCAGCGCGTCGAAGCGCACGCTTTCGCGCCGCGCCCGCGCCAGGGCACCGGCGGCGCGGGCAATCTGGTCAGGCGTCATCGGCAATCCTCCGCAATCTATCCAAGGCACCCTGCAGGATGTAGGCGGCCGCCATCTTGTCGACCACATCCGCGCGTTTGCGTCGCGACATGTCGGCTTCGTCGATCAGCACCCGTTCGACGGCTGCCGTCGACAACCGCTCGTCCCAAAACACAATCGGCTGTTCCATGCCGCGTTGGATCAAGTTCGTGGCGAACTGGCGGGTCGACTGACAGCGCGGCCCTTCCGAGCCGTCCATGTTGATCGGCAGACCAAGCACCAAACCGCCGACGCCCCGATCCGCGATCAACCGGTCGAGTTCGGCGGCGTCCTTACCGAATTTGGTTCGGCGGATCGTGTCGATCGGGCTGGCGACCATGAAGGCCGGATCGGAGAGGGCGAGACCGATCGTCTTTGAGCCCAGATCGAGGCCGAGCAGGCGGGTGCCCGGGCGCATATTCGCTCGCAGTTCCTCTAAGGGACAGATAGCCATGTTTTCGTTGATCTATTGGCTGGTTTTGACGGTGCTTGCTTGCGGCATAATGCACGCTTCGGCGGCCCTTGTCGCCGTTCGGGGCCGGTGATAGGTTCCGCGCCGCCAACACCCGGAGAAGCAGCATATGTCGCTCGACAAAGATACGGTGCGCAGGATCGCCACCTTGGCCCGCATACGGGTCGATGAAGACGCGCTCGAGCCGCTGGCGGGCGAGTTGAACAATATACTGGGCTGGGTTGAGCAGCTTAATGAAGTGGACACAGAAGGTGTGCCGCCGTTGACATCGGTTGTCGAAACGGAGCCGTTCAAAAGGTCCGATACGGTCGATGATGGCGACAAGGCCGAGCAGGTTCTTGCCAATGCGCCGGAGGAAGCCGAACAGTTCTTCGTCGTCCCGAAGGTGGTCGAGTAATGGCTGCGCTGACCGATTTGACCCTGGCGCAGGCCCGTGACGGGCTGGCCGCCGGCGAGTTCACCTCCGTCGAACTGACCGAGGCACATATCGCGGCAACCGAGGCGGTGCGGGATCTGAATTGCTATATCCTGGAAACGCCGGAAGCCGCGCGCGAGATGGCGCAAGCCGCCGACGACCGTCGCGCACGGGGCGAGGGCGGATCGCTCAATGGCCTGCCGATCGCGATCAAGGATCTGTTCTGTACGACGGGCGTCCAGGCGACCGCCGGCAGCCATATTCTGGAAGGCTTTGTGCCGCCCTACGAATCGACGGTGACCCGTCAGCTTTGGGATGCCGGGGCCGTGATGTTGGGAAAGACCAATCTGGACGAGTTCGCCATGGGCTCCTCCAACATGACGAGTTATTTCGGCCCGGTGATGAACCCTTGGCAACGCGCGGGGGACGCTGCTGCGAAGCTTGTGCCCGGCGGGTCGTCCGGCGGGTCTGCCGCGATCGTTGCGGCGCGCGGCGCTCTAGCGTCGACCGGTACGGATACCGGCGGCTCGATCCGGCAACCGGGATCGTTCTGCGGCATCGTCGGGATGAAGCCGACCTATGGCCGCTGTTCGCGCTGGGGCATCATCGCGTTTGCGTCGTCGCTCGACCAGGCGGGTCCCCTAACGCGGACGGTTGAGGACGCGGCCATCATGCTGGGTGTGATGGCCGGGCACGATCCAAAGGATTCGACCAGCGTGAACGTGCCGGTGCCGGATTACGAAGCGGCGCTTGGCACCGGTGTGAAGGGCCTGCGGATCGGTGTCCCGAAGGAGTACCGGCTCGAAGGGACCCGGGCAGAGATAGAAGGGTTGTGGCAACAGGGGATCGAGTGGCTGAAAGCGGCGGGTGCCGAGATCGTCGATATCAGCCTGCCACACACGAAATACGCACTGCCGGCCTATTACATCGTCGCCCCGGCGGAAGCATCGTCGAACCTCGCGCGGTATGACGGGGTGCGGTACGGCCTGCGGGTGGACGGCGACTCGCCACAGGAGATGTACGAGAACACACGCGGTGAAGGGTTCGGGGCCGAGGTCAAACGCCGTGTCCTGATCGGGACTTACGTCCTGTCGGCTGGATACTACGATGCCTACTACCTGCAAGCTCAGAAGGTGCGTACCCGCATTGGCCAGGACTTCCACGAAGCGTGGGAGAAAGTCGATGCGATCTTGACGCCGACGACGCCGAGTGCCGCCTTTGCGCAGGGCGTGAAAATGGATGATCCGATCGCGATGTACTTGAACGATGTGTTGACGGTACCGGCTTCAATGGCCGGACTGCCGGCGATTTCCGTTCCTGCAGGTCTGTCAGGCGATGGGCTGCCGCTCGGCTTGCACGTCATTGGCCGGCCTTTTGATGAGTCGACAGTGTTCAAGGTCGGCCATGCGATAGAAGAAGCCGCGAATTTCACCGCGACACCGCAACTGATGGCGGGAGGCCGCTAATGTCGGACTTGCTGAAAGGCCGCACCGGCGAATGGGAAATGGTGATCGGGTTGGAGGTGCATGCGCAGGTTATCGCTGACGCAAAGCTGTTCTCCGGTGCCGCAACCGCCTTCGGGGCGGAGCCGAACGAGCAGGTGAGTTTCGTTGATGCCGGCATGCCCGGCATGCTGCCGGTGCTGAACGAGGCTTGCGTCGAGCAGGCGGTCCGTACCGGCCTCGCTTTGAATGCCGAAATCAATCTGCAATCGATCTTTGCCCGAAAAAACTATTTCTATCCGGACATGCCTCAGGGCTATCAGATTTCGCAATATGAGGAGCCGATCGTTGGCGAGGGCGAGATCGTCATCGACCTGCCGGATGGCGAGACCCGCACGATCGGGATCGAGCGGTTGCACATGGAACAGGATGCCGGCAAGTCCGTACATGACCGGCATCCGACCAAGACCTATATCGATCTGAACCGGTCCGGCGTGACCCTGATGGAAATCGTCTCCAAGCCGGATATGCGCTCGGCCGAGCAGGCCGCAGCCTATGTGACCAAATTGCGTGCGATACTGCGCTATATCGGCTCGTGCGACGGCAACATGCAAGAAGGCTCGCTGCGCGCCGACGCCAACGTTTCGGTGCGCCGTCCTGGCGAAGCGTTGGGCACCCGTTGCGAAATCAAAAACCTGAACTCGATCCGTTTCATGCGCCAGGCCATCGATTACGAGGCCGCGCGCCAGATCGAGATTATCGAGGATGGTGGCGAGATCGAGCAGGAAACGCGGCTGTTCGACTCCGGTCGCGGCGAGACCCGTTCGATGCGCTCCAAAGAGGACGCGCATGACTACCGTTACTTCCCCGACCCGGACTTGCTTCCGTTACGGTTGGAGCAGGGTTATGTCGACGCGCTGAAAGCGTCGCTGCCGGAACTTCCGGAAGCCAAGAAACAGCGGTTCATGGAAGCGTTCGGGCTTTCCGCCTATGACGCCAGCGTCCTGGTTGCCGAACGAGAGACGGCGGATTACTTCGAAACGGTCGCCGAGGGCCGGGATTCGAAGCTGGCGGCAAACTGGGTCATGTCGGAGCTGTTTGGCAGCCTGAACAAGGCGGAGCTTTCGCTTTCGGAGTCCCCCGTGTCCGCGCCCTCGCTGGGCGGACTGATCGACCTGATCGCCGACGGAACGATTTCCGGACGCATTGCCAAGGATGTTTTCGCCGACATGTTCGAGACCGGTAAGCCGGCGGCGGACATCGTCGAGGAGAAGGGCCTGAAACAGGTTAGCGATAGCGGCGCACTCGAGGCCGCGGTTGCCGAGGTGATGAGTGCCAACCCGGATCGGGTTGCCGATTATCGCGGCGGCAACCAGAAGCTGATCGGTTGGTTCATGGGCCAAATCATGAAAGCCAGCGGGGGTAAGGCGAACCCGCAGATGGTCAACCAGCTGCTGCGTGAGAAACTCGACGCGGGGGATTAACCCCGGAAAACGGGGACTGCCGCCTAAAACGCCTTGAAGGTCACGATGGTGAAGGTGTCGACGATACCGTCGATACTTTGTACGTGCTCGTTGACGAAATGGCCGAGATCGTCCTCCGTGCCGATATGGAACTTGGCCAGCAAGTCGTATTGGCCGGAGATGGAGTGCACCTCGGCCACCTGCTCGATCCGGTCCATGATCTCCTCGGCAACCTTGTAGGACTGGCCGAGTTGGCACTTGATGAGAACAAAGACCGGTTTCATGGCGCGGCTCCCTTGGTTGGCGCTGACGGGTCAGTTTTAGCGTGGCCGGCTCCGCTTGCAAGCCTCTAATAACGGGTATGCGGATTGACAAACCCTGTCGATTGCGGCGCAAATTGCGGGAGTTTCTTTAAAGGAGAGTCCCATGTCATCCGAATATCCGCGTGACTTGATCGGCTATGGAAAGAATCCGCCGGACCCGAAATGGCCGGGCCGTGCGCGCCTGGCGGTCAATTTCGTCATAAATTACGAAGAAGGATCGGAAGGGTCGATTTTCGATGGCGAGGAGCGGACGGAGATCGGACTGACCGAGAGTTCCAGTGTCGATTTCGCACCCGGCGCCCGCAATCTAGGGGCTGAATCGATGTTCGAATATGGCAGCCGGGTCGGGTTTTGGCGCCTGATGCGCCTGTTCGAGGAACGGCAGATGCCGCTCACGGTGTTTGGCTGCGCTTTGGCCCTGGAGCGGCATCCGGAGGCAGCGGCGGCGATCCGCGAGGCGGGGCATGATGTCTGCTGCCACGGCTGGCGCTGGGTCGAGCATTACAAGCTCGACGAGGCAACGGAGCGCGAGCATATCCGCATGGCGGTGGAGTCTCTGCAACGGACCATCGGCGAACGCCCAGTCGGCTGGTACTGCCGCTATGCGCCCAGCGTGAACACCCGCCGGCTTTTGGTCGAGGAGGGTGGGTTTACCTACGATTCAGACGCCTACAATGACGAACTGCCCTACTGGACCGAGGTCGAAGGCAAGCCGCATCTCATCGTGCCTTATTCGCTGACGAACAACGATGTGAAATTCATGCGCGGCTATCTGGCCACAGCCGACGACTACTTCCAATTTATTAAGGACGGCTTCGACATGCTGTATCAGGAAGGGGAGACCGCGCCGAAAATGATGTCGGTCGGTTTGCACATGCGGATTATCGGGCACCCGGCGCGGGCGGCGGGCCTCGCGCGGCTTCTCGACTATATCGCTGCTTTCGATGATGTCTGGGTCTGTAAGCGGGTCGAGATCGCCGATCACTGGCGAACCACGCATCCCGTGACCTAAAAGCTACGTCTGACGCGCCTGTTAAGCATATTTGGAAGGGTTTTTTTAAGAATAAGGGCGGACATTAACCAACATGGCCGTCACAGCAGCAGCGCCCGTCAAACAAAAGAGCGCACCTCGCGCCGCGTCCGGAATGGGACGCTACGAGGCGGGCCGGCTGTTGGCGTTCGCGTTCTGCTCCGCTGACGCGCTGCTGGAAGTTAACCAGAGCGGCATGATCATCTGGGCGAACGGTGCGACGAAAGCCTTATTCGGCTTCGCGCCGGACAAGCTGATGGGCCAGTTCCTGAACAAGATCTGCATCAAGGAAGACAAGTCCTTGTTGAGCTCGCTGCTCGACCGCATCAAGGATGGCGAACGCTTCAACGATGTGCCGATCAATATCGCCCGGCCGAAAATGACGGATATCGTGGTCTCGTTGAACGGCTACAACGTGCCCGGCCTCTCCAACAACTATTACATCTCGGCGCGGCTCGTGCCGTCTGGAAACGATGCCCCCGGCGGTGGCGAGCGGTCTGCTGACCACGGAATCCTTCACCGAGAGCGTAAAAGCCCAGCTCGAGAATGGCGACGGCGAGAAAGGCGAGCTGTCCTATATCGGCCTCTCAGGAATCCGCGATGTGTTCGCCCGGCTCGACGAAGAAGGGCAGGAGGGGTTGCTGCGCCGTTTGGGTATTCTGCTGAAGTCCTATTCGCAGGGTGGTGACGCTGCCGCGCAATTGGCGGACGACCGGTTCGGCCTGCTGCACGATCCGAACCTCGATCTGGAAACAGTGGAAGGCCAGATCACCGAGTTCGTGCGCCATGCCGACCCGAAAGGCGTCGGCGTCGCGGTAAAGACCAATACGGTCGGGGTCGAGTCGCTGGACCTGAAAGGCGAGGACGCCGCCCAGGCCATCGTCTACAGCATACAGCAGGTCGCCCAGGCGGCACCCGGCACCGACATCTCCAAGGTGCTGTCCTCGGATCTGCAGGAGCAGGTGCACAAAGCGGCGGACAAGATTGCCGTCGTGAAATCGGTGATCGCGTCGAAGGAATTCGACGTTGCCTATCAGGCCATCGTGTCGCTGGAAGACCGCGCGCCGCATCACTACGAAGCGCTTCTTCGCATGCAGGAGAGCGGCCCGAAGATGCGGCAGTTCGAGTTCGTGTGCTTCGCGGAGGAGGTCGGCCAGATCACCGAGTTCGACCTTGCCATGTGCGAGAAGGTCTAGTGGGCAGCTCTAACGCACCAGACGAAGAGGGGGGTGTAGATCGCGGTGGACGGCGTATCAGAAAAAAAAGACAGGGGGTGGAGGAGGGAGCGGGTGGGGG
>JAPPPC010000772.1 GCA_028817685.1 Rhodospirillaceae bacterium | reverse complement strand
GCCGCGCAATCCGACAGAATATCGCCGAACAAATTGTCGGAGACGATGACGTCGAACTGGGTCGGCTCGCGCACCAGTTGCATGGCGCAATTGTCCGCATACATGTGGCCGAGCTCGACATCGGAATAGGATTCCTGGTGCAACTCCGTTACCACCTGGCGCCACAACACGCCGCTTTCCATCACATTGGCCTTCTCGACCGAGGTCACCTTGCCGCGGCGCTGCCGGGCGAGATCGAAGGCGACGCCGGCGACGCGGCGAATTTCAGATTCGGTATAGGTCTGCGTATCGAAGCCGCGGCGCTGCCCATCTTCGAGCGTTTCGATACCGCGCGGCGTACCGAAATAGACCCCGCCCGTCGATTCCCGCACGATCATCAGGTCGAGACCCTCGACCACTTCTGGCTTCAGGGAGGACGCGTCGAGCAACGCGTCGAAGGTCAGCGCCGGGCGCAGATTGGCGAACAGGTCGAGATCCTTGCGCAGCCGCAACAGACCCATCTCCGGCCGCAGATCGCGCGGCGCATCGTCATATTGCGGCCCGCCGACCGACCCGAACAGCACCGCGTCGGCGGCCATCGCGTCTTCCATGGTCTCGTCGGTGATCGGCGTGCCATGCGCGTCGTAGGCAGCGCCGCCGACGAGACCTTCCTTGACCTCGAAAGTGACCTCACGGCGTTGGTCGAACCAGTCGACGACGCGGCGCACCTGGACCATGACCTCCGGCCCGATACCATCGCCCGGCAAGATGAGAAGTGATTTGTTCGCTGCCATGAGGCTCCCCTGAAATATATCTGTCTATTCGATTGAACGTGTTTCGAGTTCGCGGACATCCGTCAGACGGCCCGTCACCGCCGCGGCGGCGACCATTGCCGGACTGGCGAGGTGAGTCCGCCCGTCGCGGCCCTGCCGTCCCTCGAAATTCCGGTTGGACGTCGAGGCGCAACGTTGCCCCGGCTCTATATTGTCGCCATTCATCGCGATGCACATGGAGCAGCCCGGCTCGCGCCAGTCGAACCCGGCTTCCGTGAAGATCTTGTCGAGCCCGCGCGCCTCGGCTTCGTCCTTGATCAGACCCGACCCCGGGACCACCATCGCCTCGACACCGTCCGCGACCTTGCGGCCACGCGCGATCGCCGCGGCGGCTTCCAGATCCTCGATCCGGCTGTTGGTGCAGGAACCGATGAACGCGCGATCGATCGCAACGTCCTTCATCGCGGTACCCGGCGCCAGCCCCATATAGTCGAGCGAGCGTTGGATCATGCGCCGCCGATCCTCGTTAGGCGCGTCGGCCGGATCCGGCACCACACCGTCGATCGGCGCGACTTCCTCCGGATTGGTGCCCCAGGTCACCTGCGGCGCGATCTTCTCCGCCTCGAGGGTCACTTCCTTGTCGAAGACGGCGCCTTCGTCGGTCGGCAAGGTTTTCCAATACTCGACGGCCTGGTCCCAATCCGCGCCTTTCGGCGCGCGCGGGCGGCCTTCGCAATAGGCGAAGGTCTTCTCGTCCGGCGCGATCAGCCCGGCGCGCGCGCCGGCCTCGATCGTCATGTTGGAGACGGTCATGCGCCCTTCCATCGACAGGTCGCGAATGGCCGAACCGGCGAATTCGATCACGTGGCCGGTGCCGCCGGCGGTGCCGATGGTACCGATAATCGCCAAGATGATGTCCTTGCCGCTGCACCCGATCGACAGATCGCCGTCGACCGTCACCCGCATATTCTTCGGTTTCGGACTCCGCAAGGTCTGGGTGGCCAGAATATGCTCGATTTCCGAAGTGCCGACCCCCATGGCGAAGGCGCCGAAGGCGCCATGCGTCGCAGTGTGGCTGTCGCCGCAGAACAAGGTCACGCCCGGCAGGGTGAAGCCCTGCTCCGGCCCGATGACATGGACGATGCCCTGACGCTTGTCCATCAGGTCGAACAGTTCGACGCCGAACTCCTCGTAATCCTTATAGGCCTGTTCGACCATCATCCGGGCGACCGGATCCTCGATGGCCTGATCGCGCGGGTGCGTCGGGATGACGTGATCCATCACGCCCAGCACCTTATCCGGACAGCGCACTTTGAGCCCGGCCATGCGCAGCCCCTCGAAGGCCTGCGGCTGCATCTCCATGATCAGCAGCCGGTCGGCGTAGAGGATGCTGAGGCCGTCCTCGGTGGTATCGACGAGATGGGCGTCCCAGATCTTGTCGAACAGCGTGCGCGGCGTCGCCATGTTTACGCCGGCGGCGCGCTATTGAGCCAGGGCTGCGCTTGGTTCTGCTGCGCTTCGAACCCGTCGATCTTATCGCCTTTCTGCATGGTCAGGCCGATATCGTCGAGCCCGTCGAGCAAGCATTCGCGGCGGAAGGCGTCCAATTCGAACGGCACGGTCACGCCATTCGGGCGCTTGATCTCCATATTGACCAGATCGACCGTCAGTTCCGGGTTCTCCGTATCGCTGGCATCGGCCATCAGCGCGTCCAACTGATCCTTGGTGACGCGGATCGGCAGGATGCCGTTCTTGAAGCAGTTGTTGTAGAAGATGTCGGCGAAGCTGGTCGAGATAACGCAGCGGATGCCGAAATCGAGCAACGCCCAGGGCGCGTGCTCGCGCGAGGACCCGCAGCCGAAATTGTCGCCCGCAACGATGATTTTCGAGTTGCGGTACGGCTCCTTGTTGAGGATGAAATCCGGCTTCTCGGACCCATCCGTCTCGAAGCGCATTTCCTCGAACAGTACCTTGCCGAGACCCGTCCGCTTGATGGTGCGCAGATGCAGCTTGGGGATGATCTTGTCGGTGTCGATGTTGATCATGTCCATCGGCGCCGCGACGCCGGTCAGCGTGTTGAATTTATCCATAACGCGTTCTCCTTTTCCCCTCAGCCGTTCAACATGTCGCGTACGTCGGTCAGTTTGCCGGTAATGGCTGCCGCCGCCGCCATGGCCGGGCTGACCAGATGGGTCCGCCCGCCGCGCCCTTGCCGGCCCTCGAAATTGCGGTTCGAGGTGGCGGCGCAGCGCTCACCCGGCTGCAGCTGATCGACATTCATCGCCAGGCACATGGAGCAGCCCGGCTCGCGCCAGTCGAATCCGGCATCGATCAGGATCTGCGCCAGCCCTTCCTGCTCGGCCTGCTGCTTGACCAGGCCGGAACCCGGTACGATCAGGGTCCGCATGCCTTCCTTGACCTTGCGGCCCTTGGCCACCCGAGCCACTTCGCGGATATCCTCGATACGGCCGTTGGTGCAGGCGCCGACGAAAATCGTGTCGATTTCCACATCGGTCAACTTGGTGCCCGGCTTCAGACCCATATATTCGCAGGCCCGTTTGACCGCCGCGGCCTTTTCCGGATTCGGCACGTCCTTCGGATCGGGCACGACACCGGTAATCGGGATCACGTCTTCCGGGCTGGTCCCCCAAGTGACCTGCGGCACGATATCGCTCACATTCAGGGTCGCTTCCTTGTCGTAGGTCGCGCCATCGTCCGACGGCAAGGTCTGCCAGTGCGCAACGGCCGCGTCCCAGTCGGCGCCCTTCGGCGCGAAGGGACGGCCTTTGAGGTACTCGAAAGTCTTCTCGTCCGGCGCGATCAGACCGGCGCGCGCGCCAGCCTCGATCGTCATGTTGGAAACCGTCATGCGGCCTTCCATCGACAGCGAGGTGATCGCCGGACCGGTATACTCAATCACGTGGCCGGTGCCGGCCGCGGTGCCGATCTTGCCGATCAGCGCCAGGATCAGATCCTTCGCCGTGCAGCCGAAGGGCAGCTCACCATCCACCGTGATCCGCATGCTCTTGACCGGTGCCTGCAGCAGAGTCTGGCTCGCCATGACGTGCTCGACTTCCGACGTGCCGATGCCGAAGGCGAGCGCGCCGAAGGCACCGTGGGTCGCCGTATGGCTGTCGCCGCAGACCAGGGTAACGCCCGGCAGGGTGAAGCCCTGTTCCGGACCGATGATATGGACGATGCCGTTGCGCGGGTCATCGACCTCGAACAACGTCACGCCGAACGCTTCGCAATTGCGGCGAAGCGTGTCGATCTGCAGCTGGGAATCTTCCGGGATCGCCTCGGAGCGGTCGGTGGCGATGTTGTGATCGATCACCGCGAGCGTCAGGTCCGGGCGGCGCAGCTTGCGGCCGGCCAGGGTCAGCCCTTCGAAGGGCTGCGGGCTCGTCACCTCATGGATGATGTGGCGATCGATATACAGCAGGCAGGTTCCATCCTCCTGCGTGTCGACCGTATGGCTGTCCCAAATCTTGTCGAGAAGTGTGCGCGGCTTGGACATAAGGCTCCCTCGTCCTGGCTGACTGTCGCTTACGATCGGGCGCCGCTACGGTTATCTGTGAAGTCGTCTCATATCAAACTGCCTGCACATGCAGGTCCGAGACCCTCCGCGTATAGGGCGACCGGTGCGATTTAAGCGTTTCACCGCCCCTCTTTGCAAAAGAGAAGTTTTCACAGGGCGATGAAACGCATTCACAAGAGGCTTAGCTCTCGCCGTTCTCCGCCGGCTCGTCCCCCGCGGCTTCCGTCCGCCGGACCGTCGTACGTTCGGCGATCCGCGCCGACTTGCCGCGCCGTTCGCGCAGATAGTAAAGCTTCGCACGGCGCACCGAACCGCGGCGCACGACCTCGATCTCCTCGATCCTCGGGCTGTACAGCGGGAAGACGCGTTCCACGCCCTCGCCATAGCTGATCTTGCGGACCGTAAAGGCGCTGTTCACGCCGTTGTTCTTGCGCGCGATGCAAACGCCCTCGAAGACCTGAACCCGCTCGCGCGAGCCTTCGACAACCTTCACGTGGACGCGCAGCGTGTCGCCGGCCTGAAACTCGGGAATTGGCCGCGCTTCGCCGAGCTTCGCCATCTGCTCCTGTTCGAGCTGTTCGATAATATTCATGACATCGTCCTCACTTGCTTGTTCCGCGCGACGTACCGTTCCCAAAGATCGGGGCGCCGTTCGCGGGTAATACGTTCAGCCTGGGCCAATCGCCAGGCGCGAATGTTCTCATGGTGGCCGGACAGCAAAACGTCCGGCGCGCTGCGGCCGCGCCAGGTGGCCGGCCGCGTGTACTGGGGATATTCAAGAAGTCCTTGGGCGAAACTTTCCTCGTCGAGCGATTCACGGGTCCCGACGACGCCCGGCAACAGCCGGACGCAGGCATCGATAACGCTCATCGCTGCGGGTTCGCCGCCGGACAGCACGAAATCGCCGACACTGACCTCTTCGAAACCGCGTTCATCGATGACCCGTTCGTCGATCCCTTCGAAGCGGCCGCACAACAAGGTAACGCCCGGCCCCGACGCCAATGCCGCCGCCCGCTCCTGATCGAAGGCGCGACCGCGCGGCGTCAGATAGATCACCGGCCCCGGCGCCGCCGCGACCGACTCCAACGCCGCGTCGAGCACGTCGGCCCGCATCACCATGCCGGGACCGCCGCCGAAGGGTGAATCGTCGACCGTGCCATGCTTGTCGATGGCGAAGTCACGTATATCCACCGTGCGAAGATCCCACACCTTTTCGGCCAACGCGCGCCCGGCCAGGGAATGGCCCAGCGGCCCGGGAAACATGTCCGGGAAGATGGTCAGGATATGGGCGGTCCAGCTAGTCACGCACCGTCCTCCGACTTCGCGATGGTTTCGACCGGCGGTTCCACGGTGATATGGCCTGCCTCTAGATCGATCTCCGGCACCACCGCACGGGTGAAGGGCAAAACAGACACGCCGCCGCCATCGAGGGCGATCTCGACCATGTCGCCGGCCCCGAACTCGTGCAGGGCCCGCACCGTCCCGTAGGCCGAACCGTCGGCCAGAAGGGCCGGCAATCCGATCAAATCGGTGTGGTAGAACTCGTCTTCGTCGGGCTGCGGCAAGGCATCCCGGTCGATGTAAAGTTCCGTTCCCTTCAGGGCTTCCGCCGCATTGCGATCGGCAACCCCGTCGATGCGGGCAAGCAACACGCCCTTGGCCGAACCGGTCACGTCGAGCGCGTATTGGCGGTCACCCTTGTCGTCGCCGAGCGGTCCATAGGCGGCAATATCGGCGGGCTCCTCGGTGAAGCTCTTGACGCGCACGAGGCCGCGCACGCCGTGCGCGCCCACGATAACGCCAACGCAGATCCGGGAATCCGTCATGAGTGCCGCCCGAGCCGTCATGCTTACGCCGGCTTCTCTTCTTCAGCCGCGGCTTTTTCGGCCGGAGCCTCTTCCGCCGGCGCTTCTTATTCAGCCGGCGCCGCGGCGTCCGCCTCGGCGGAGTCCTGCTCCGCAGGCGCCGCTTCTTCCGCCTCGCTCATGCGCTCCTGCGCCTTCGCCTTCGGCAGATGCTGCTTGGTCTGCTCCGGGATCGCCGGCATCGGCATGATCTCGGCCCGGCCCAGGAAGCGCGCGACCCGGTCGGACGGCTTCGCGCCGACCGACATCCAGTGCTTGATGCGGTCCTCGACCAGTTGCACCCGGTTCGGGTCGTCCTTGGCCAGCATCGGGTTGTAGACCCCGACTCTTTCGATGTAGCGGCCGTCGCGCGGCATGCGCGAGTCGGCGACGACGATGCGGTAGTACGGGCGCTTTTTCGCACCGCCGCGGGCCAGTCTGATTTTCAGCGCCATATGGTTTGCTCTCCTTAGCTTTACGTGTCGTTCGAAAATTAGGTTGCGGTTACATGCGGGGCATCAGGCCCTGGATGCCATGTCGCGCCAGGCCCTTTTCCCCCATCTTGCTCATGCGTTTCATCATCTTGCGCATCGTCTGGTACTGCTTCAGCAACTTGTTCACGTCCTGGATCGAGGTTCCCGACCCTTTGGCGATGCGTTTCTTTCGTGAGGCGTGAATCAGCTTCGGCCGCTGCCGTTCTTTCGGCGTCATCGAGGAAATGATCGCTTCCTGATGCAGCAGCGCGGATTCGTCGATCTTCGCCTCCGCCATCTGTTTCTTCGCCTTGGAAACACCGGGCAGCAATTCCATCATCCCGGACAGGCCGCCCATCTTGCGCATCTGGCCGAGCTGCTTGGCCATATCGTCGAGGTCGAATTCGCCCTTCTGGATCTTCTTGGCGAGCTTTTCGGCCTCTTCCTCTTCGATCGTTTCCTGGGCCTTCTCGACCAGGCTGACCACGTCGCCCATGCCGAGGATGCGGCCGGCGATCCGTTCCGGATGGAAATCCTCGATCTCGTCGAGTTTCTCGCCGACGCCGATAACCTTGATCGGGCAGCCCGTCACCGCGCGCATCGACAGGGCGGCACCACCGCGCGAGTCGCCATCGACCCGGGTCAGCACGATGCCGGTGAGCGGCAGGCGGGCCTTGAACCCTTCCGCCACATTGACCGCGTCCTGACCGGTCATCGCATCGGCGACCAGCAGAATTTCATAGGGATCGACGGCAGCATGCACCGCGGCGGCTTCCGCCATCAGCGCCTCGTCGATCTGGAGCCGGCCGGCGGTGTCGAGCATGACCACGTCGTACCCGCCGAGCCGGGCCGCGTCGTTCGCCCGCTTGGCGATATCGACCGGCTGCTGGCCGGCGACGATCGGCAAGGTGGCGACACCGGCCTGTTCGCCCAATACCTTGAGCTGTTCCTGGGCCGCGGGCCGCTGCGTATCGAGCGACGCCATCAACACCTTTTTGCGGTCGCGGTCCTGCAGACGGGCGGCGATTTTCGCCGTCGTCGTCGTCTTACCGGAGCCCTGCAGTCCAACCAGCATGATGCCGACCGGCGCCGGCGCCAGCAGCTCCAGCCCTTCCGTCTCCGCGCCCAGCATCTCGACCAGCTGGTCGTGCACGATCTTGACGACCATCTGACCCGGCGTGACCGAACGCAGCACTTCCTGCCCAACGGCTTCCGCCTGCACTTTCTTGATGAAGTCGCGTACCACCGGCAGGGCGACGTCGGCTTCGAGCAGGGCGACCCGGACGTCGCGCATCGCCTCCGACACGTCGGATTCGCTCAACGCACCGCGGCGTTTCAGCTTTTCGAAGACGTCGGCCAAGCGGCCGGACAATGACTCGAACATGCGCGCCTCTATCACCTTTCGCCGTTAAGACATGTGT
>JAPPPC010000200.1:6324-8029 GCA_028817685.1 Rhodospirillaceae bacterium | reverse complement strand
CGGTAGCAGACCACCAGATAGCCTTTCGCCATGTTCACTATTGGATTTGTATAAGGGAGAGTGAACATGGCGAAAGGCTATCTGGTGGTCTGCTACCGGGAGATCCGCGACCGGGAGAAACTCAAGACCTATGCCGAGCTGGCGCCGAAGGCGATGCTGCCGCGCGGCGCGAATATCCTGGTGCGCGACGGCCGGGTTACCGCTTTTGAGGACGGGTTGGCGGAGCGGACGGTGCTGGTCGAGTTTCCAAGCTACGACGCGGCGATCGAGGCGTACAACAGCCCGGAATATCAGGCCGCCGTCGCAGCGTTGGGCGACGGTGCCGTGCGCGATTTCCGGATCGTCGAAGGGGTCGATTGACACCAAGTTATTGCGCTTGCGCATCTGCGAATTTGGTATCATCCGCCTGAAATTTTCGCATTAGGTCATGCCGCACGTGGGAACCGACAAAGAGACGGGGAGCGAGCGTCTGCTCGCAGCGGCCTGTGCCCTGCAGGCCGAGCGGTCCCCCGTGACGATTACCACCAGATTGTTGGCGAAACGCGCCGGCGTTCATCACACGCTCGCCAACTACACCCATGGCGGTGTCGCTGCGTTGTTGACCGCCGCGTTCCGGCGCGAACAGACGAAATTCGCGGTGGCCTTGCCCCGGATGTTTGCCGAAAGCGCCGGCGCGTTGCCGCTGTCCCTCTACCAGAACTATTGGCGCGCCTACATCTATCGCGCCTTGGACGGTTCGGTGCCGAACGACGGTGCGGCCGGTGACCCCATCGTCATGCAGGCGGTTGACGCATTGGGCGATCGGTTCCCCGAGCGCGACCGGTCAACGCACGTGGCGTTGGCGATCGCCTGGTGGTGCTTGCAGGTCGGCGCGCTGGTGTTCGACCGGCCGCTGCGCCTGGGGCTGGCGATCGAACCATTCGATCACGGCGCGGTGCAGCGCATGGCCGCAGAATTGCTGACACGGCTCGTGAACCAGGCGCCGGATCCCTTGCCATGCGGTGCGTTCGCCGCGGCTCCGGTCTCTGCGGAACGACCCGGCGCCGCCACCGGACGGAAGGCGGCCGAGGCGCGGCTCGTGCACGCCGCCATCGAACTGCTGAAGGAGCGGGCCGAGCAAGGCGTCTCTGGCCGCGCCCTGGCCCAGCGCGCGGAGGTCAATTACGGGCTAATCCATCATTATTTCGGGTCAAAGGAAGCGGTTTTCGACGCGGCGTTCGTGCAGCTGCACGAGGCCTATGTCGCGGACATGGTCGCGGCGGACACGCAGCGCCTCGCCGCCCCGTTCAGCATGCGCAGCCACGAACCGTTCCTGCGGATTTGGGCCTATCGCGAGCTCGCGGATATCGCCACGCCCCCCATCGATCTGAAGGGTATGCGGTTGCTGCTCGAAAATATCCTGCGGCGGCGGAATGTCGACCGGCGGACCGGACAGGATTTTGCGGAGGCGCAGGCGCGCGCATACTGTTCGCTCGCCCTGCAGCTGGGCTGGGTGGTGTGCCGCCGCGATCTGCAAGAGACCGTCGCGGCGGACGAAACCGATACGCTGGCCCGGCTCAGCGCTATCGCCCGATGGTTCGTCGCGGGCGATTGGCGCTGACAGGGGTTGGTATCCGGAACGGGCAGACCCGTTACTTCGCTTGTTTCCAGTAGGTGTCCTTTTTCGCGATCTTGCCGTCGCGCACCGGATAGACGTCAACGACAT
>JAPPPC010000200.1:0-6314 GCA_028817685.1 Rhodospirillaceae bacterium | reverse complement strand
CGACATTCCAGTGGAACGGTTCGTCGTTCTCGTCGAGTCCCTGGGTCGTGAACATCTGCAGGATCACGTCGCCGGCGGGCCGTTCGACCAGGTCGGCGATGCGTTGTTTCTTCCAGTTCTTCTTGCGCCATTCGAGGACTTCGACCATCCCTTCGACTCCATAGGCGATGCGCCCTGTCGGCCGGTCGCCGGGGCCGTCGGCGAAATGCTGGTGCCATTCGAAATCGTCGGTCAGGACCTGCGACAGCTTTGCCGGGTCCGCGGACCGGAAGGCGTCGCGAAACCGGGCGACCAGATCCATCATTTCTTCGTCGGTCATGTGTCTCTCTCCTTGCCGGCGTCTCGCCGCACTATACTGAATTTCACCTGTAATGAACGATCGTCCGCCCGCGGCGCATTTCCGGACCGCTCCAGGAGGAAAAATCATGTTGCTTATCGGCCGCGACCTGTCCCCTTTCGTCCGCCGCACGGCGACCGTGATCGAGGTTCTTGGCCTGCCCTACGAACGGCGCAAGCTGGCGACGGCGGACGCGCCGGAAGCCGTCGCCGAATTCAACCCGCTGGCGCGCGTGCCGGCACTGGTGTTGGAGGATGGGGAAGTCCTGATCGACAGCGCCGCGATCATCGATCATCTGCTGGAGATCGGCGACCCCGACCACCGGCTGCTGCCGGCTGACGGGGCGGCGCGGCGGGCGGTACTCCGCCACTCGGCGATGGCGACCGGGGTGATGGAGAAGGGCGTCGCGGCGGCCTACGAGATGCGCCGCCGGCCGGCGGAATTGGTCCATGCGCCGTGGCTCGACTATATCAAGCAACAGGTCCGGGACGGGCTCGCCTATCTGGAAGGGGCGTGCGGCGCCATGGCTGCATCCGGTGACATGCGGCTGGACGTGATCAACGCGGTCGTCGCGTACGATTATATCGGCCTCGTGCATCCGGACCTTGTTTCCCCGGAATTGGCGGCGCTGGCCGCGCTGTCCGAACAGGCCAACGCGCTGCCCGCGTTTCGCGATACGCAATGGAAACCCGATTAGCGGCGGTTGGTCAGGCCGCCAGGTCCAGCGTTTTCAATTGCGGCAGGACCCGGTCGGAAAATCGTTCCAGTGACCCCATGACCTTGGGCCAGGGCTGGCCGCCATAGTCGCCTTGGTAGATGTACCGGTCCGCGCCCATCAGTTCGACGATCTGGCAGATCTTGTCGAGCACCTGCTGCGGCGAGCCGCAGGCGATGACGCATTCGGGGCTGCCGAAATTGGTGATCCGCGACGGCAGCTCGACCTCTTCGGGTGTGACGCCGGTCTTCTTGGAGATCACCCAGGACTGGAAGGGCGGTTGGTACTGCCGCAGAGTATCGAAGGCTTCCTGGCTGGTCGGCGCGCAATGGACATGGGCCAGGACCGTGATGCGCGGTTTGTGCGCGTGGCCGCATGCCGCCCAGACTTCCAGATAGCGGTCGCGCATCAGCGGCATCGAGTCGAGGTCGGCGCTGAGACCGGTGACGGTCAGGTTGACGCCCAGCCGCGCGGCCTCCTCGGCCGACGCCAGGCTGCCGGCCGCGATGAAGATTGGCGGGTGCGGGGTTTGCACGGGACGCGGCTGCAGGGTCACGCCGTTCAGGGGCGGGCGGAATTGGCCGGTCCAGGTCAGGTCGGTTTCCGTCCAGAGCCGGGTTAGCAGGTCGAGCCCCTCGCGCTGCATGGCAGTGGCCTGTTTGAAGTCCTGGCCGTAATGCGCGTAGACGTAGGGCTCGACGCCCTTGCCGACCCAGACTTCCGCGCGGCCGCCGGAGACGACGTCCAGGGTGGCGAAATCCTCCGCGATGCGGACCGGGTCGTGGTGCGGCAGCAGGGTGACGCCGGTGGCCAGCCGGATGCGTTCGGTCTGGCCGGCGATCCAGGCGAGGAAGATCTGCGGGACGGACATGATGAAGCCGGAGAAATGATGCTCGCCGCAGACCAGCGTGTCGAAGCCGAGCGGTTCGGCGGCCAGCAGATATTCCATGATATGGGCGTGCCGCTCATCCTGCGTCGTCCAGACTCCGGTCACCGGATCGGCCCGGTGATCGCCCAAACTGCACAAGCCGACTTCCATGACCCTCGCTCCTATTTAGCCAATCGTATAATAAGATTAAATTAGCCATATGTATAATTAGAGTCAAGAAAGCGCAGCTGGCCGGTCGATGTTTTTCCAAACACCCCGACACAACCCCGCCTTTACGGCCACGCTGGTTGTCTGTGAATTTAGCCGCTAGTTCCCGCTGCTCGGCGTCGGGCCGTCATACTCGAACAAATCTTCGTTCAACGGCACGTCGAAGTTCGGGTTGATCAGAGTGGTATCGGTCAGATTGCCCTGACTGTCGATCACCTGCCATTTGCGCAATTGCAGCGGCGCGTCGGTGAAGATCATCATGACCCGGCCGGAATCCGGTTCGTCGGCTTGCTCGACCTCGATCCGGAATACACGGTCCGCGTTTTGAAAGGACGCCACCCGCAGCTTCCCGCCGAACTTTATGTCTTTCTTGACGATGAAATAGGCCGGGGTCTTGTCGACCGGCAGATAGGTCGCTTCGTCGAGCTCCTTATCCACATAGATGAACCATTTTCCATGGGTGATGATGAGATAAGGGTCGGGCGGGTCGTATTCGAAACGCAACTTGCCCGGCCGCTGCAGATACATCGTGCCTTCGGAGTGGGTGCCGTCCGGATTCGCCTGAACGAAGCGCGACTGCATGGTATCGAGATCGTTCAGGTAGGTCTCGATACGTGCCAGATCAGCCCGGTCGCTGTCGTTCAACGCGAGGCTGCTGGCGGCGGAAGCCGCGAAGGCCGGCAGCAGGAGCAGCAGCGCCGCGGTGCAGCGTCCGACGTTAAGCAGCGCTGCTGTGGTCGCCGACCAGGACCTCTCGCTTGCCGACATGATTTGCCTGGCTAACAACGCCTTCCTTCTCCATCGTCTCGATAATACGGGCGGCGCGGTTATAGCCGATTTGAAGGTGGCGTTGAATGAAGCTCGTACTTGCCTTGCCTTCGCGCGCCACCAGTGCAACCGCGCGGTCGTAAAGCTCGTCTCCGGTTTTTTCCGGTTCGTCGAATCCGTCAAGGCCAGCCTCTCCGTCTTCATCGGTTATCGCCTCTATATAGGAAGGCTCGCCCTGCGTTTTAAGGAATTGAACGACGGATTCGACTTCCAGGTCGTCGACGAAAGGACCGTGCACACGGGTCACGCGCCCGCCGCCCGCCATGTAGAGCATGTCGCCCTGACCGAGCAACTGTTCGGCGCCCTGTTCGCCCAGGATCGTGCGGCTATCCACCTTTGAGGTGACCTGGAAGCTGATCCGGGTCGGGAAGTTGGCCTTGATCGTGCCGGTCACGACATCGACCGAGGGCCGCTGCGTCGCCATGATCAGATGGATGCCGGCGGCGCGCGCCATCTGCGCCAGGCGCTGGATCGCGCCTTCGATGTCCTTGCCGGCGACCATCATCAGATCGGCCATCTCGTCCACCACGACCACGATCAGGGGCAGGGGGGACAGGTCGAGCGGCTGCTCCTCGATGATCGGCTTGCCCGTGTCCGGGTCGAATCCGGTCTGAACCTTGCGGGTGAGGACCTCGCCTTTCTTGCGCGCTTCGGCGACGCGTTTGTTGTAGCCTTCCACATTGCGCACGCCGAGCTTCGACATGGCCCGATAGCGCGACTCCATCTCCTGGACGGTCCATTTCAGCGCCACCACGGCCTTCTTCGGTTCGGTGACGACAGGCGACATCAGGTGGGGAATGTCGTCATAGACCGACAGCTCGAGCATCTTCGGGTCGATCATGATGAATTTGCAGTCGTCCGGTGACAGGCGGTAAAGCAGCGACAGGATCATCGCGTTCAGCGCGACCGACTTGCCCGATCCGGTGGTGCCCGCGATCAACAGGTGCGGCATGCGCGCCAGGTCGATGATGACCGGCAGACCGCCGATATCCTTACCTGCGACCAGTGGTAGCTTGGCCCGAGAATCCTCGAAATCGCTGGAGGCGAGCAGCTCGCGCAAATAGACCGTTTCGCGTTTGGCGTTCGGCAGTTCGATGCCGATGACGCTGCGGCCGGGCACTGTTGCTATACGTACGGAGATCGCGCTCATCGAGCGGGCGATATCGTCGGACAGGCCGATCACTCGGCTGGTCTTGGTCCCCGGCGCGGGCTCCAGCTCGTAGAGGGTGACGACCGGTCCTGGCCGTACCTTGACGATTTCGCCGCGGACGCCGAAATCTTCCAACACGCCGATCAGCAGGCGGGCATTCTGTTCGAGCGATTCCTCGTTCAATGCCCCTGCATCGTTCGTCGCCGGCGGGTCTTCGAGAAGCTCTAGCGGCGGCAGCTGGCTGTCGCCTTTCGGCCTGCTGAGCTTCAGGCTGCGCTGCCGTTCGGTCGCTTTTTTGCCGGGGGTGGGTTTGGGTTTTTCGGTTTGTACCAGATCGGCTTTGACGGGGCGCGGCTGCGCGCCCGTTTCCAAGACCGGTTCGATCCTCTCTGTCGGCGTCGCGAGTTTCTGGCCCGTCGCCGTGACGAACCCGCCGATTGCGTCGCGAACGCGATCCAGATGACGTGTGGCGCCGCGGGCTTGGCCGAACAGGCTGAATGTTCGGCGCGCGCCATTGTACCACTCTGACCCGCTGAAGCCGATGACGTAAAGGAAGGTTACGACGGCGATTAGGCCGGACACCAGCCCGACGATGGCGACATCCATCGGAAGACCCGCGCTCTGCCCTGCGGAGATGAGGCTATGCAGTGCCCAGGTGCCGGCATAGCCGCCGAGGCCGGCCGCCAACGGCCACGCTTCCGGTGTTCGCAAGGTGGCAAGGGCGATCGCGGTGAAAAGCAGTCCAATCGGCAACAGGGTAAGCCGTAGCCAGGGCTGCTGCAGCGCGTGTTCCTTCCAAAGACGCCATCCCCAGCCGATCGCGATCGGGGCCAGCAGAACGCTGCTCAAACCAAGCGTTTGCAGTAAAATGTCGCTGACATGGGCGCCGGCATAGCCGAGCAAATTCTGCGCCGCGGTACCCGTCGCCGTATTCAATGAAGGATCGGTCGGATGATAGCTGGCGAGCGCGGCCAGCAGCGCAAGGGCCACGGCAATCAGACACACGCCACCGGCTTCGAGCGATTTCGCTCGCAAGAACTGCTCCGCCCCGGCGGGAAGAAAAGTCGTTTTCTTGCGTGTCGCCATGATCGTTTCCTCTCGTTCAGCGCGTCAGATAGCGGGCGATGCGCGTTAGTCCTTCCTCTGCATCGTCCGTGTCGTGCACCAGTGCGACCCGGATATAGGGTTTGCCGGGATTCTCGCCGGTCGTCGGGTCTGGATAGGCGAAAAAAGCGCCGGGAACGGTCTTGACCGCGTAATCGCGCCATAAGGCACGCGCGGCTGCTTCGCCGTCGCCCACATCGAGCCACAGGAAGAATCCGGCAGGCGGTTTGTAGAAGCCGGTACGGTTACCCAGAATGCGCTCCGCCATATCGAACAGGGTGCGGTAGTGCGCGCGCGTCTCGGCGGCGTGTGCATCGTCGCGCCAAAGCGCGGCGCTGGCAGCGAGAATGGGCAGCGGTACGACCGCGCCGCCAGTGCTGCGCAGCATCGCGAAAGCATCGATCAGATCGGGTGCCCCGACGACGAATCCGGAGCGAAGGCCAGCACCGCTCGATCGTTTCGACAGAGAGTGGAAAAAGGTGACGTTGTCGAGTGACCCGCCGAGCCGCGCGCAGGTTTCGAGCGCGCCGGTCGGTGGCTCATCGCGATAGATCTCCGCGTAACACTCGTCGAAGGCGACGATGAAATCGTAACGCCGCGCCAGCGTCACCA
This sequence comes from Rhodospirillaceae bacterium, assembly GCA_028817685.1. Lineage (GTDB taxonomy): Bacteria > Pseudomonadota > Alphaproteobacteria > UBA8366. The sequence continues at coordinate 472 of JAPPPC010000200.1, read as the reverse complement.
GCTGCGCGAGATACTCCTGGTCGGCCACCGTTCCTTGCGGATTGGACGGATTGCATAGATAGACGAGGGCGGTACGGGCCAGCACATCCGGGCCGACGCTCTCGAAATCCGGCAGGAAATTGTTGTGCGCCGTGGCGGGCACGTAGATCGGCTCGCCGCCCGTCATGACGGCCGCGCCCTTGTAGACATGATAGGTCGGGTTGGTCATCAGCACCGCCGGCCTTTTCCCGTCCGGCCAGTCTTCCGGACCGGGAACGGCGAGCTGCGCCAACTGGAACAGCCCTTCCTTGGTGCCTGGCAAGGGCAGCAGATTGCGGGCCGGCTCAAGCATGCCGGAGGGCAGATCGTAGCGCCGGGCCAACCAGCCCGCGGCGGCGTCGCGAAATTCCGCGGTGCCGCGCGCGCTCGGCTATTTGTTCCAAAGGTGGTTGTGTTCGGCCAGCGACGTGTCGGAAAAGGACGGTTGCGGCAG
>JAPPPC010000544.1 GCA_028817685.1 Rhodospirillaceae bacterium | reverse complement strand
TCTGGTCACGCCGGGCGGTGGCCTTAACTCCCGCATGTCCAACTGGCCAACGGCCGTCATCAACGCGATGGAAGAGTTCAAGGGAGACTTTCGCTGCATCACGATGGATCAGCGCAACGCCAATGGCGGCGAAAGCACGGGACCGCTCGCGCTCGACGACCCGTGGGGCGGTTTCGCCGACGACCAACTCGGGCTGATGGACCATCTGGGCATCGATAAGTTCGCCTTCATGGGCTATTGCATCGGTGGCTGCTTCGCCGGAAAGCTCCTGGAACGCGCACCCGAACGCGTCGTGGCGGCGGTGTTCTGTCAGACCGTCGGGCATTTGCCGGAAGACCCGGATGTCATGTACCGCTCCGGCCAGGAAATTTGGGCACCGGAACTGCTTCCCGGACGGCCGGACCTCGATCAAGGCCAGATCGACACCTATCTGCACAACCTGTATCGGGTGAATCCCGACTTTCTGTACAGCGTGTCGCGCGACTTCATCGCGAATTGCGAAACGCCCGTCCTCGTGCTTCCGGACGACATTCCGGCCCACCCGCTCCAATCCTCGATCGATGTCGCTTCTTTGGCGCCAAATGCCGAGATCACGGTCTTCCCGTGGAAATCACCGCCGGAATTGAAGACCCGAACAATCGACAAGGTGCGCAAATTCATCCAGACGCACACAGCCGCTGCATAGAGGCCTACTGCCACCGTTCGGCATTTCGCTCCCGGGAGACGTGACGCCATGACAGCGCCCATGGTCGACCTGTCCCACGACGCCAGCTTCGCGGGCGGGTTCCCGCACGCCACATTCGACTGGCTGCGCGACAACGACCCGGTACATTGGCACGCGCCGACCGCAGCGACGCCGGACGGCGAAGGGTTCTGGGTCGTCAGCCGGTACGAACACATCAACGCCGTGTTCCGTACACCGGAACTGTTCTCCTCCGACAAGGGCGGCGATCGTACGGGCGGCGGTACGACGCTCAAGGATGAGAGGGCGGCAGGCAAGATCCTGAACTACACCGACGCGCCGCATCACCGCACCCTGCGCAATCTGGTCAACAAAGGCTTCAACAACCGGGCGCTGGCCGCCCTCGAAGCGGAGCTACGGCGGCGCGCCAACCGCTTGATCGACGCCTTCCCGGAGGGTGAGAGATTCGATTTCGTCAGTCATTTCTCGCGCGAACTGCCGCTGCAGGCGATCTGCATCATCCTGGGCGTACCGCAGGAAGACCGCACGATGCTGTGCGACTGGATCGACAATGGGATCGAAGCGGAGGGCGAAAACGTCGTCGCCCGGGAATATCTGCGCAAGGTCGCGGACTATGCGCGGGACATCATTCAAGAGAAGCGACAGAACCCGGCGGACGACATCCTGTCGACGATCGTCCATGCCCGGCTCGACGAAGAGGGCGGCCGGCAATTGACCGACGAGGAGTTGGTGAACTTCTTCATCCTGCTGTTTCCGGCCGGTGCGGAGACGACGCGCAGTGCCATCGGCGGCGGTCTCAGAACCTTGATCGATCACCCGGAGCAGCTGACAAGACTACGCGCCGATCAGACATTGCTGCGTACCGCGATTGAGGAAATCGCGCGTTGGACGACACCGTCCATCTACAAACGCCGCACGGTGACCCGTGACACCGAACTGTGCGGGCGGACGCTCAGGGCTGGCGACAAGCTGACGGTCTGGGAGATGTCCGCAAACCGCGACGCGCGAATCTTCAACGATCCACATCGCTTCGACATCACACGCAGTCCGAACCCGCACCTCGCCTACGGCAAAGGCGCGCATATCTGCCTCGGCGCGGGCCTGGCCCGTATGGAACTTCGGATCAGTTTCGAGACGCTATTCGACCGCATCGACCGTTTCGAGCTGGCAGGACCGGCGGAATGGACGCCCAACAACCGCCTGCTCGGGCTGCGGCAGCTGCCGCTTACTGTGGCGAAGCGATAGACGGCGGCACATCCTCTTCCCGCCTGTCGGCCAAGACGCGACTCAGCTCTTCGACCATAAAGGGTTTCTGGATACATATTGCATCCAGCCCAAAGGCCGACGCCAGTTTTGCCGCCAGTTCCGCATATTCCCGGTTGACCGCGGACGCCACGATCACGCGCGCATCGCTCCCCCGGTCGCCGAGCCAGCGGACCAGATCGAACCCGTCGACGCCCGGCATGACGATGTCGATCAGGACGGTCGTCGGGTCAAAGCTCTCCATCTCCCGCATGAAGTCGTGGCCATGCGTCGTGATCGCAACCTCGAAGCCGAGGTCATCGCCCAAAACGCGGACGACCTCGCACATCGCCGGCAGGTCATCGACCACGAGCAATCGATTTTCAGCCATCGAATGCTCCGTTCAAACCTGTTTAGTTTTATGAGCCCAGGCGGGGTCACGAAGACCGTCCCCGGCAACAACCCATATTTGTAGTGAATTTCGTAAATTCCCAAGTTAGGGATTCTACGCACACGCGAAGACTGCGCTGCCCAAAGGGTCGGCCTTTACTCTAGGATCGCGACGGGCGCCTGCCGCCTTGCAGCACTAATCCAACACCTGATCCAGCACCCAATTGTCAAAGGCGTGGCACAGCGTTTCCATGTGAGTGATCTTGGCCGCAGCGTTGACCGGCGCACGCAGCCCTTCCTGCTGCCAGCCGACCGCTTCATTGTCTTCCGGCAGGACGGTGTCGACGCGTGCATAGTAGCGCTGCGCGATCTCTTCGAAGTCGGGCCGGTCGAAGCGGTCCTGCGGGAAGAAGGAACTCGCCACCAGATCCATGGTTTCCGGTCCCGTCGGGCGGATTTCGAAAATCCACATGCAATCGATCGTCCAGCCGAACAGGAGCGTGGGATAGAGGCAGGGATAGTAGGTACCGGTCTCGTAGCGGCCGGTCAGGCTTTCGATCTTGGGGAAACCGGTTTCGCCGGTCAGCAATCCGCGGCTGCCCTCATGCCTTGTGAAATGGGTGATATAGGCGCCCTCAGTCTCTTCATGCGTCGATCGCTGCCTACCCTTTACCGATTGCCGTGCCAGGGTCCCGCCATGCACGAAGGGAATATGCAGCGAGTCGTTGTAGTTCTCGAAATAGAGCTTCCAGTTGCCCGCGACCGAGTAGGTCTTGCGCCTGGCGCAGGCCAGAGTATCGGGCGCATAGACGCCGCAGTTCGCCGGCAGATCGCCCAGATAGTCGGCGAGCGGCGCACAATCGGGATCGAAATTGACGAAAAGGAACCCGGCCCAGCGATCCAGGGTCACCGGTAGCAAGGGGAAATCGGCGTGCCGGAAGCCGTCCTCCTCCTCGATCAGGGGCGTGGCGATCAGCGCGCCGTCCCGGCCGTAGGTCCAGTTGTGGTAGGGGCAGGTCAGATTCTTGCAGCTGCCCTCGTCCCAGGCGATACGGGAACCGCGGTGGCGGCAGGAATTGTGGAAGGCTCGGATTTCGCCATCGTCGCCGCGTATGACAATTACCGGCGCGCCGGCGACCGCTACCGTAAAATAGTCGCCCGGCAGCGGGATCTGGCTCGCATGGCCGACATAATTCCAGACCTTCATGAAGATCCGTTCTACCTCGCGCCGGTAGAAGTCCGGACTGGTGTAGCACCAGTTCGGCAGCGGCGTCGCCCGCTCGGCCGGCGCGCGGACCGACGCGTAATGCGCCGAGTCGAATAAGTCTTGCGGAACGGACATTGCGCCTCCAGAGCTCTCGAACAGGATCGGACCGGTGATCATTGCCGTTTTTTGCTAGGGTACAGAAATCACCGGCGGTCAGGGAACAGCGATGCAAGATCTCTTGAACAGCGACGGGCCGATGCGCCTCAAACAGTGCCGGCGTGGCCCCATGCTGTACAGCAGCAACGATACGGCTATCGGCAAGCTGCTCGACACCTACGGTGAGTTCAGCGAGCCCGAGGTGGAAATTCTGGACAAGCTGGTCAGCCGGGGCGACCTCGTGGTCGAGGTGGGCGCGAATATCGGCGCACTCACCGTGCCGCTGGCCCAGTTCGTCGGGGAGGAAGGCCACGTCATTGCCTTTGAACCGCAGCGCATCCTGTTTCAGAATCTCTGCGCCAACCTGGCACTAAACGGGCTCACCAACGTGCGGGCGATCAACGCTGCCGTCGGGCGCGAAAGCGGATCCATCACCTTGCCGAAAATCGACTATGCCAAGCCCGGCATGTTCGGCGCCCATTCGATCGAAGGGGCGACGACTGGCGAGGAAGTGCAACTGCTCGCACTCGACCAATATCTCCGCACCAACCGCTGCCGGTTAATGAAGATCGATGTGGAGGGCATGGAGGAACAGGTGATTCTCGGCGCACGCGCCTTTATCGAGCAACACAAACCGATCCTGTATGTGGAGAACGACCGAAAGGAAAAGTCACCGAGCCTGATCCGCACGCTTCTCGACATGGGCTACCGGCTGTACTGGCACCTGCCGACCTTGACGCGCGACGACAATTTTTTCGGCGCCGCCAAGGATTTCATGACCAACACGATCTCCATCAATATGGTCTGCGCCCCGGCAACATTGACCGTCGCCGGCATGGATGCCCTGCAGATCCACAGCCCCGACGATTGGTGGCAGGATCTGGAGCTGCGGGTTTAGAGCCTTTCAAGAGCATGTTGAAAGGCTGTAGCCGCTAAACCGGCGTTTTCCGTCCGTCCGGCGGTTTCGCAAGAAAGTCGAAATCGACGCCTTCACCCGCCTGCTGGACGTGGTCGAGATAGAGCTTCAGATAACCGCGGTCCGACCCTTCATGCGGCGGTGGCGGGGTCCAGGCGGCGCGGCGGCGCTCCATTTCCGCGTCGTCGACCAGCAGGTCGAGGCGCCGGTTGGGCACGTCGAGTTTGATCTGGTCGCCATTCTGCACCAGCCCCAATGGCCCGCCAGCCGCCGATTCCGGCGTGATGTGCAGGACGATGGAACCGAAGGCGGTGCCGCTCATCCGCGCGTCGGACATGCGGATCATGTCCTTCACCCCGGCGGTGGCGAGTTTCTTCGGGATCGGCAGATAACCGGATTCCGGCATGCCTGGCGCGCCTTTCGGCCCGGCATTCTTCATCACCAGAATATCCTCGGGCCCGACATCGAGATCCGGGTCGTCGATACGGTTGGCGAGATCTTCCTGATCCTCGAAGACGACGGCCTTGCCCGTATGGTCCATCAGATGTTCCGAAGCAGCAGATTGCTTCACGATCGCGCCGTCCGGCGCCAAATTGCCGCGCAGCACGGCGATGCCGCCCTGCGGGTAAAGCGGGTTGTCGAAGGGCCGTACCACGTCCTGATCCCAGGACGGCGGCGCTGCGTCAATCTCCTCGCCCAGGGTGCGGCCGGTGACGGTCATGCAGTCGAGGTGCAGCAGCGGCCGCAACTCGCGCAGCACGGTGACCAGACCGCCCGCCTTCTGCAGGTCCTCCATGTAATGCTGGCCGGAGGGTTTGAGGTCGACCAGCACCGGCGTCTCCTGTCCCATGCGGTCGAGCGCCTCCAAATCGACCTGGATGCCAAGCCGTCCCGCGACCGCCGTCATGTGGATGAGACCGTTTGTCGACCCGCCGATCGCCAGCAATACGCGGAATGCGTTCGCGAAGGCTTCCGGCGTCATGATCTCCTGCGGTGTGGGACCGCCCTTGCCCATCGCGACGGCCCGTGCGCCGGCTGCTTCCGCGTGGCGCAGCCGGTCCGCCGCGACGGCCGGGATCGCCGCGCCGCCCGGCATCATCATACCGAGCGCCTCGGTCATGCAGGCCATGGTGCTGGCGGTGCCCATGACCATGCAGGTGCCCGCGGTCGGCGCCAGCTTGCCGCCGACCTCGTCGATTTCCACCGCGTCGATCTCGCCGGCCCTGTGCATGCCCCAATAACGCCGGCAATCAGTGCAGGCGCCGAGCCGGTCGCCGCGATGGCTGCCGGTCATCATCGGCCCGGTCACGACCGAAACCGCCGGCAGGTTGGCGCTGGCCGCCGCCATAAGCTGTGCTGGCACCGTCTTGTCGCAGCCGCCGATCATCACGACCGAATCCATCGGCTGGGCGCGGATCATCTCCTCCGTGTCCATCGCCATCAAATTGCGCAGGAACATCGAGGTGGGAAAGGAAAAGGATTCATGCATCGAGATGGTCGGAAACTCGATCGGCAGCCCGCCTTGCAACATGACGCCGCGTTTGATCGCCTCGACCAGTTCCGGGGCGGTGCGGTGGCAGGCATTGTAGCCGCTGAAGGTGTTGGCGATACCGACGATCGGCCGGTCGAGCGCGTCGTCGCTGTAGCCCATCGCCTTGATAAAGGCCTTGCGCAGATATAGCGAGAAACCGGCATCGCCATAGCTCGTCAGTCCCCTGCTAATTCCCTTCGGTTTGTCGCCCATCGTCCGCCCTTGTTCTGAATTCCGCTAAGGGCGTACTGTATCAAGACCGCGCCGCCCGGGGCCAGGGCGGGGGGACCGTTTGGGGAAATCGAGAGGGATACCGATGAGCGATAGCACCGCCGCGCGCTCCACCGCTTTATTCGACCGTGCCTGCCATGTCATGCCCGGGGGTAACACCCGCACCTCCGTATGGCATTCGCCGCACCCGCCCTACGCCGCGTCCGGCGCGGGTTGCCGGCTGACGGATGTCGACGGCAACATCTATCTCGACTTTCTCAACAACTACACATCGATGATCCACGGCCACGCCAATCCCGTGGTCGCGGAAGCGGTTCGCAAGCAGCTGGAAATCGGCACCTGCTTCGCGATGCCGACCGAATCGGAAATCGAGCTGGCGGAGCTGTTATGCGACCGGGCGCCCGGCTTCGAACAAATCCGCTTCACAAATTCCGGCTCCGAGGCAGTGATGATGGCGCTGAAGGCGGCCCGCGCGCATACCGGCAAACCGAAGATCGCGAAATGCGAAGGCGCCTATCACGGCAGTTACGATTTCGCCGAGGTGAGCCTCGATTCCGCGCCGGAAAGCTGGGGCAACGCGGATCCGAATTCGGTCGCCTATTCGGCCGGCACACCGCGCAGCGTGCTGGACGAAGTGATCATAATCCCGTTCAACCGGCCCGAGGAATCTGAAAAGATCCTGGCCGCCCATGCGGACGAGCTGGCCTGCGTGCTTGTTGACCCGATGCCGAACCGCGCCGGCCTGATGCCGGCGACGACGGAATATCTGGAGATGCTGCGCCGTTTCACCACGGCGAACGATATGCTGCTGGTCTTCGACGAGGTGATCAGCTTCAGGCTCGGTCACGGCGGCGCGCAGGGTGAATTCGGTGTGACGCCGGACCTGACATCCCTGGCGAAAATCATCGGCGGCGGTTTCCCGATCGGCGCGGTCGCTGGGGCTGCCGAGGTCATGAAGGTGTTCGACCCGCGGCAGGGCAAACCGCTGGCGCCGCATGGCGGCACCTTCAACGCCAACCCGATCAGCATGGTCGCGGGCAAGGCGGCGATGGAGTTGCTGACACCGGAGGAGTTCGAACGCATCAACGGTCTCGGCGCCCGTGCCCGCGACGGCGTCGCCAAGGCGTTCGCCGATGCCGGAGTCGACGGCCAGGTCACCGGCGCCGGTTCCCTATTGCGGATCCACATGACGAATGTGCCGCTGGTCGATTACCGTTCCGCGCGCGCGACAGCGGCGCAATCGGCCGCGCTGGCCTCGGTCGTGGACTACATGCACGCGAACGGCGTGTTGTTGGCGGAAACCGGTCTCTGTGCGATTTCGACAGCGATGGGCGAGGCGGAAATCGACGAATTCATCGACATCTTCACGGCCGCTCTCACGTCGACCGGCCAGCCGCGGCACGCTGCGGAGTAGCGGTCTTTTTGTTGACCCTTGGCGGCAACCGATGAGCGACAGCACCACCGCACGTTCTGCCGCGCTGCACGAACGCGCCCGCGCTTCCATGCCGGGCGGCAACACCCGTACCACCGTGTGGCGCGCGCCGCACCCGATCTACGCCGCCTCCGGCAAGGGCTGCCGGATCATCGATGTAGCCGGCAATACCTATCTCGACTTCATCAAGAACTTCCGCTCCATGATTACCGGCCACGCCAATCCGGTAATCGCCG
>JAPPPC010000178.1 GCA_028817685.1 Rhodospirillaceae bacterium | reverse complement strand
GCAGGAACTGGATGCGCAGCGGGAGCGCGCGATACTGGCGGTTCCGAGACTAGATGCTGCTATCCGCGAGCTTGACCGCAAGGTCGATGCGGCGGTGGCAGAGTTTCGTCGTCAGGCGAAACAGTTGCTGCAGGAAAAACGACGGGCACTCAAGTCGGAGTCGCGCGCTGCCGTCAAGACGAAGCGGTCTGTCGCCCGGACGGAAATCCGCGCGCCTATCGACGGTGCAGTCCAGTTTGTCGGCGCGGCGCAATCAACGATCAGCGCCGGCGAACTGGCCGCAATCATCGCGCCGCCGGTGGAGGCGCGCTACATTGTTGGCCGGTTTCCGGCCAATACGGGTGTGACGTTGCGGGCGAACCAAACGTTATTTGTGACGCGTGGCGAGGGGCGTGATGCCATTGAAGCCGAGCTTATTGCCGTCGAGGCTGCCGCTCGGAATTCGGTAGGAGGAGATGCCCATTGGGCGGTCAAGCTCCGTGTCTCCGCAGGAGCCTCGGGTTTCGACACGCTTGGAGCGGCTCAAGAGAAGGGGCGGAGCACAGCGACGTCGACGCAACCGATATTGGATTATCTTTGGAACCGGATTGTAGCGGCGAGCGGCGGTCGGATTGTCGAGCGACTGTCGATGAAATAGACAGCGAGAAGAGGAATCCATGGCGCGGCGCAAATCATTGACGAAACCAAGCTTTCCGACCATGCGTCCGATCGGCGGCGTAAAGCTCGCGACCGTTGCGTGCGGTGTGGCCTATAAGGGCCGCACCGATTTGATGTTGGTCGAATTGCAGAAGGGCACGCAGATAGCCGGCGTGTTCACCCGTTCATTGACCGCTTCTGCACCCGTTAAATGGTGCCGCTCCATTCTGTCCGGAGGGAAGGCGCGTGCGATCGTCGTCAATGCGGGAAATGCCAATGCGTTCACCGGCCGCGCGGGAGACGAAATCGTGCGGGCGACGGCGTCTCGGGCAGCCGAAGTTATCGGGTGCCGCGAAAAGGAAGTGTTCGTCGCATCGACCGGCGTGATCGGCCAGACCTTCTCGCCGAAACTGATTCCCGGCAAGATCGCAGGTCTGCACAAACGCGCCCGGGCGGACCGATGGGACGAGGCCGCACGGGCGATCATGACGACGGACAGCGTGCCAAAGGGCGTGGTACGCACGGCGGAGATCGCCGGTGAGACCGTCACGATCAACGGGATCGGCAAGGGCACGCAGATGATCCATCCGGATATGGCGACGACCCTGAACTTTCTCTTCACCGACGCGAAGATCCCGGCGCACGTCCTGCAAAAGTGCCTGAGCTATGCGGCTGACCGCTCTTTCAATTGCATTACGGTGGAGGGCGATACCTCGACCAGCGATTCCCTCTTTTTGTGTGCGACGGGGGCGGCGAAGCATGCGCGGATCACGGACTTTCGCGATCCGCGCCTGAAGGATTTCCGCCGCGCCTTGCTCGAGGTCTGCACCGGCCTCTCTCAAGCCATTGTCCGCGACGCAGAAGGCGCATCGCGGTTTGTCACGCTGCACGTGACCGGGGCGGCGTCGATGCAGGCGGCGCGCAAGATCGGCCGGACCATCGCCTCGGCCACCCTGTTCAAAGTCTCCATGGCGGAAACGCTGCCGCCTTGGGGACGCATGATCATGGCTGTCGGCAAGTCCGGCGAGCGTGCCGATCGTGACAGGCTTGCGATCGATGTCGGCGGTTTGCCCGTTGCGCGCGAGGGCGCGGTAATCGACGGCTACGATGCCGATGGCGTCGCGGCGCATCTCAAAGGGGCGGAGATCGAATTGTCGATCGATATCGGCATCGGGCGGGGGAAAGCGACTGTGTGGACCTGCGATCGCTCGAAGGGCTATGGCTGATCCGTCATGCCGACACGACACTGGCAGGAACTGGGGACCGAAGAGTTTGCGGCGCTCGACACAGCCCGCGCCATCGCCCTGCAGCCCCTTGCCGCGATAGAACAGCACGGTCCTCACCTACCGGTGTCCGTCGATAGCGACATTTGTGCGGGAATCCTGGCCGCGGCGTCGAAGCGGCTTCCAACTGACGCCTTGGTGCTCACCTTGCCGGCGCTATCGGTTGGCAAGAGTGACGAACACGACCGCTTTCCAGGCACCTTGTCGATCCCCGCAGAAACCTTGATACGGCAGTGGAACGCGATCGGCGACAGCGTTGCCCGCGCCGGTCTGCGGCGGTTTGTTTTTTTCAACAGCCATGGCGGCAATCCGCCGGTGATGGAGATCGTGGCGCGCGACCTGCGGGTCCGGCACGGCATGCTGGCGGTCTGCGCGAACTGGTGGGATCTGGTGGATTTAACCCATTGGTTTGAGCCCGACGAAATCGAGCACGGCATCCATGGCGGCGAGATCGAGACCTCTATGATGCTGCATCTGCGGCCGGATCTGGTGGATATGGGGAAGGCCCGACACTTCGAGTCTTCCGGAAAACGCATGGCGGAACGGTTCACGCGACTGTCTGCGACCGCGCCGCCATCCTTCGCTTGGGAGACGCAAGATCTGAACCGGTCCGGCGCCGTCGGTAACGCGGCAGCGGCCGATGCTGAACGGGGTCGCGCTGTTGTCGAGGCGGCGGCTTGTGGTCTGGTCGATCTTTTGGGGGAAGTTGGTCGCTTCGAGCTGGACCGGCTGGTCACGGATCGGACAAACGGATAGGCTGCGGCCATGTCTGACCAGAAACAGCCAAGCCACTCACTTCTGCAAGCCCCCCTTAAAGTCGTCAATGTGGGGCTGGAAGGGTTCGCACAGGATTTGCAGCATCACGGTGCGCCGGTTCTGCATGTCGACTGGGCGCCGCCGGCGCGCGGCGATGCGCGGCTTGCTGATCTGCTGTCGAAAATGGGCAGTTAGCGCCAACGCCATGGAGATGATCGAACAGGCGAATGCCGAGGCGCTGCAGCGCTTGCTGGCAGGGGATCCTGTCCTGATCGACGTGCGGCCTGCGGGCGAGGTGCTGGCCGATTTGGGGGATCGGACCATTCTGCATGCCGGTCCGCCGATAGAATGGTCGCGGATGTGCGGGCCCATGCGGGGTGCCATCGCCGGTATCGTGGTGTTCGAGGGGTGGGCCAAGGATCTGGACGATGCGGCAAGGTTGGCGGCGGAGGGCGCTTTTGGCTTCCGACCCAATCATGATTTTGACGCCGTCGGGCCGATGACGGGCATGACCACCGCCAGCCAGCCGGTCATGGTCGTGGAGAATCGCACGAGCGGGAACCGAGCCTACTGCACCATCAATGAAGGCCTGGGAAAGGTCATGCGGTTCGGCGGTAATGATGCAGAGGTGCTCGACCGTTTGCGCTGGTTGCGCGATGTGCTTGGACCGGCGATGGGGGAGGCGCTGCGTCAATCTGATGGCATTCCGCTCAAACCGCTCATCGGCCGTGGTCTGACCATGGGCGATGAGATGCATCAGCGCAACGTGGCGTGCAGCGGACTGCTACTGCGCGCTTTGGCGCCAGACCTGGCCCGGGTCATGACGGACAGTTCGGCGCTGGCCCAAGCGCTGGCCTTCATTGCCGGGAACGATCAGTTCTTCCTCAATGTCGCGATGGCGACGGGTAAGGCGATTACGGATCCGGTCCGAAACATTGAAGGATCGACCATTGTCACCGCAATGAGCCGCAATGGGACCGATTTCGGCATCCGCGTCAGTGGGACCGGCGACGAGTGGTACACCGCACCGGTAGAAATGCCGGAGGGACTTTATTTCCCAGGTTTCGGTGCTGAAGATGCCAACCCGGATATGGGTGACTCGACGATCGTCGAGACGGTTGGGCTTGGCGGTTTCGCAATGGCGGCGGCCCCGGCGGTCGCGGGCTTCGTCGGTGCCGGCGCGGCGTCCGATGCTGCCCTGTTCACCCGGTCGATGGGCGAGATTACGATCGGCGAAAACCCCGAATGGACGATTCCGGCGCTAGATTATCAGGGTGTCCCGACGGGTATCGATATCCGTCTGGTGGTTGAAAGCGGCATCGCACCGACTATCAATACCGGCATCGCGCACAAGGAGCCCGGTCGAGGACAGGTCGGCGCCGGCGTCGTCAAGGCGCCACTCGATTGTTTCGACGCCGCGCTCAAGGGGATCGCCGACCGCCTCGGCATAGCATGACCACGCAAACCGGGTTTATAGCGGGCCGATATTTGGCTGGCAGACCATCCGGAACAGTTGTCGCCGTCTTCGACCGGAGTGCCTATCTGGGCGTCGGTTCGGGGCTTGTTTGCCTGGCCGGTAGGTTGTTGCCGGAGGGGCCGTTGATGGTGCCGTACCCGCGGCCTCATGCGTTGCGTCTCGGCGAGCGGGTCACGCTTGCGCCGAACACAAACCGGTTGTGGCAACCACCTCCGGCTCCCCGCTGGTCGATTGGGTCCCTGGAGCAGGGCATCGCGGCGGTTAAATTCTTGAATGGGATTCAAGAATGGCTCGATCACGCTGCGCCAGGGGTAGAGGCCGAAATAGCGTCTTGGCTGATGCGACGTATCACGGGTCGCCTTGTTGGCATACCTCAATCGGTTCTTAAACTGGTCGGGCTGGGGCCTGGATTGACACCGTCCGGCGATGATTTTCTCGGCGGTATCATGGTGGCTATGCATGCGCTTGGGCGTCCGGAGATCGCTTCGGCTCTCTATGACTCACTGGACCTGTCCCGGACCAACCGCATAAGCGCGGCGCATCTGACGGCCGCGCGCGAGGGCGCGGCGGCGGCACCATTGCATTCGGCGCTGCACGATACGTTGTGTGGCCGAACCGATACCCTGCCGGCGCGGTTGGCCGGCTTGGATCAAATAGGGCATAGCTCAGGCCGGGACGCTTTTGCCGGTTGCTATGCTGCGCTTCGTGCCTTTTGCGACGCGGAAAAGCGGCGGAGCGCTGCGTGAACGGTCAAGAGTCGTAGGCGATCAGCGACGTGAAGGGTGCGTCGATCTTTGCGCGACCTTCGAGGAAGGTCAATTCGATGATGCAGGCGCAGGCGCGGACATCCCCGCCGACCCGCCGCGCCAATTCGATCGAGGCCTCCATTGTCCCGCCCGTCGCCAGCAGGTCGTCGAGAATTACGACCCGCTTACCCGGAGCGATCGCGTCGGCCTGAATTTCGATCGTATCGGTGCCGTATTCCAGATCATATTCATAGGCGATTGTCTCGCCCGGCAGCTTGCCTTTTTTGCGAACCATGGCGAAACCGCAATTCAGTTCCAGGGCAAGTGGCGCGGAGACCAGGAAGCCGCGCGATTCGATCCCGATCAACAAATCGGGTTCGTGTGGTGCGATGGTTTCGGTCAGTAGCGAAATGCAGTGCTTCCACGCACCCGGATGGGCCAGCAAGGTCGAAATGTCGTAGAACAAAATTCCCGGTGTCGGAAAGTCCGGGATCGTGCGGATATGGTCTTTCAGGTCCATGGTCTCTGCCGCCTTGGTGGACAAGCGCCGCACTCTACCGTCGGCTTGGTGAGGCCGCAACGCGACGCTGTCGCGCTTTTGCGTTTCAGTCGAGTGTGCTATGCGACACGAAGTCGGCATGGTTAACGGCCCGAGTCCGGCTGTCGGGGGTGGTCATGGATCAGGAAGCGGCATGGGATATGCGCGCGGGCGCGGGGGACACGGCGGTTCTTGCTGCTGCGGGCTCCTGGACGGTCAACGCTGTCGCCGATCTGGACCGCCGCATCAAACGGACACAGCTGGACGGGGCAAAGAAGGCGGAGCTTAACGTTTCCGGGCTCACCCGTCTCGATACTGCTGGAGCGTGGTTGTTGTACCGGACCCGACGCGACATGGCGGCGGATGGGGTCGAAATAGAATTCACTGGTCTGGATGCGCAATATGCGCCGCTGCTCGATTTGGTCGAGCAGGCTGATCTGGCACACCCGGAAATCGACCGTGAGCGGCCGAACGCCCTTACCCTATTGGCGGCCCGCGTGGGCAAGGCCGTTATCGATATGGTGGAAGAGGGCATCAGCCTGCTGAACTTCCTCGGCCTTACCATCATGACCTTGTTCAAGGTTCTGCTGCGGCCGCGGCGTATGCGGATCGTTTCCTTGGTCAATCAGATCGAGCAGACAGGCCTCAATGCGATGTGGATCGTCGGCCTGCTGCTGTTCTTGATTGGCGTCGTGCTGGCTTTTCAAAGTGCTGAGCAATTACGCAAGTTCGCCGCGGAAATCTTGACCGCGGACGGGCTTGCGATCCTGGTTCTACGGGAAATAGGGGTGCTGATCGCGGCGATTCTGATCGCCGGGCGGTCCGGCTCCGCCTTCACGGCCGAAATTGGCATGATGAAGGTCAATGAAGAAGTCGATGCCCTGCAGACGACGGGCGTCGATCCCATCGAAGTGCTGGTCCTGCCGCGGATCAACGCGTTGCTGCTCACCTTGCCGCTGCTGACGTTTTTCGCGAACGTCGGGCGCTTGCCGGCGGAACCATCATGTCGGTTGCCACGCTCGACGTAACCTATACTCAGTTCGTGCGCCAACTCGCCGATGCGATGACGATGAAGAATTTCCTGGTCGGTATGGTGAAAGCACCGGTCTTTGCGTTCCTGATCGGGTTGGTCGGCTGCTACGAAGGTCTGCAGGTCAGCGGCAGTGCAGAGAGTATCGGGCGGCTAACGACCAAATCCGTCGTCGAATCAATCGTGTTGGTGATCCTCGCCGATGCGACCTTTTCCATCGTGTTCTCGTATCTGGGGATTTAGGGGCATGACGGACGATATCGTCATCAAGGTTCGCGGCTTGCGTACGCAATTCGGCGCCCAAGTCGTGCATGACGAACTCGACCTGGATATCCGGGCGGGAGAGGTCGTCGGAGTCGTCGGCGGATCGGGGACCGGCAAGTCGGTCCTGTTGCGGACGATCCTCGGACTCAATACGCCGCGAAAAGGCGATATTGAGGTGCTCAGCGAAGATATTCGCAGTGCCAGCAATACCCTGCAGCAACGATGCGGCGTTCTGTTCCAGAATGGCGCCTTGTTTTCGTCGCTGACGGTGGCGGAGAATATTCAGGTGCCGATGCGCGAGCATCTCGACCTGTCTAGGTCATTGATGGACGAACTGGCGGCTCTGAAAATTTCCATGGTCGGGCTGCCACCGGATGCGGGGCCGAAATTTCCGTCGGAGCTCTCCGGTGGGATGAAGAAGCGCGCCGGTTTGGCTCGGGCGTTAGCGCTCGATCCAGAGATACTGTTTCTCGATGAACCCACGGCGGGTCTCGACCCAATCGGGGCGGCGGCGTTCGACAATCTGATCGCCGAACTGCAGAAAAGTCTCGGCCTGACGGTTTTCATGGTGACGCATGATCTCGACAGCCTTTCAGCCATCTGCGACAGCATTGCTGTTCTGGTGGACAAACGCGTTCGCCTCGCCACAATGGCCGAACATATGAAGGATCCGCATCCGTGGATTCAATCCTACTTCCATGGCCCGCGCGCACGCGCTGCATTGAATAGCTGACAGGCAATAAGACATGGAAACAAAAGCCAATTACGTCGTTGTCGGCGCTTTCACACTGGTCCTATTGCTGGGCTTGGTCACCGCGGTGGTCTGGCTAGCGGATGTCGAGCTCGACGAGGAGTTTGCCTACTACGATTTGCTGTTCGAGGGATCGGTTACGGGCCTCAAGCCGGGCAACCCGGTTCGATATCGCGGCGTGCCCGTCGGCGTCGTTACGGACATGAAAATCAATCCGGACAATGTCGAGCAGGTCAAAGTCACGATCGAAGTTCCCAACGAAACGCCGATCAAGGAAGATTCCGAGGCGTCACTCGAATTTCAGGGAATAACCGGCATCGCCTTCGTGCAGATCACCGGTGGTACGCATGCGGCGCCCAAACTGCGCCGCATCCCGGGCGGTGGAAATCCGGTGATCAAATCGAAACCGTCGCAACTGCAAGAGATCATCGAAGCGGCGCCGGAATTGGTGAACCGGGTGATCTCGCTGGTCGACAGGGCCAATTTGTTGCTGGGGGATGCCAACCAGAAGAATTTTGCCGAAGCGATGGCAAACGTGAATTCGATCACGGGGTCGTTTGCCGC
>JAPPPC010000723.1:6405-8048 GCA_028817685.1 Rhodospirillaceae bacterium | reverse complement strand
GACTGCCGAACGTCCGGATAAGCCGAATGAGCGCGTCGCTGAGCGAATCCGGCAAGGCAGACGCGTGGATCGGCTCCGCCTTTTCCGGCAGCACCGCGGTGTCCAGCCCGCTCTTGATGAACAGATCGCCAATCTCCGCCGGCTCGATGCTGATCCCCAGCCCCAGGAAGGGCTGTTCCGGACTCGCTTGCAGGATTTCCGCCTCCATCGGCATCGGCACGGAAAACGCCAGATGACAGAGGGCGCTGTAATCGAATGCGTGGGTTCCGATGTAGCCGCGTTTCTCACCCTGCACGACGAACAGCAACCACGGTTCGTAAAGAACAGGGGTACGCGGCATCGTCGCGTCGGCGCGATACAACATGACACCGGGCACCAGCGTTTCCACTGGCCCCTCTTCGGGGACGTGACGGCGCAACAAGTCCGCGAGCGGATTCGTTTGTTGCGGGAAGGAGGTTGGCGACGGATGAATCACCAGAACTTTCGTCTACGACCCAATTCGTCATGGAACATGCGGGTTCTTGGGCGTCCGGACAACCGGTTCCGGAGAATCAGGCAAGCATTGCGAAGGATCGTATCTGTGAAGGCGCGAAAGACGCGCCTAAATAACATCAATCGCCGTTTTGACGGCGCGAATGGATGTCCTGCCTGGGAGAGGAACAAGCGATGCAATTTACCGTCAAGGTCAATGGCGTTGAGCGCAAGCTCGATCTGGACGAAGACACGCCGCTGCTTTGGGCGCTGCGCGATACGCTGGGGATTACCGGCCCGAAATTCGGTTGCGGGATCGCTGCATGCGGCGCCTGCACCGTCTATCTCGACGGCGAGCCGACGCGGTCCTGCGTCACGACAATCGATTCCGTCGGCGACGCAGAAGTCACGACGATCGACAGTTTGCAAGGGAAAGCCGCGGACGCGGTTCGCGAAGCCTGGGTCGCACTCGACGTTCCGCAATGCGGATACTGCCAATCCGGCCAAATCATGGCCGCAACGGCGCTGCTGACCGAAACGCCGAAGCCGAGCGATGACGAAATCGACGCCGCAATGGAAGGCAATGTTTGCCGTTGCGCCACCTATCACCGCATCCGTGCCGGCATCCACCGGGCGGCTGAAATTCTGGAGGGCTGAGCCATGTACCATCGTCTCACGAGCGCCACCCAAGAAACTGTCCTCTCGTTCGGCGCTTCCGAACCCTCCCGCCGCCAAGTCTTGATGGCAATGGGTGGCGGCGCGGCTGGCCTTGCCCTCGGCGCGGTCTTCGGTCTCCCAAGCCGGGCCGACGCAGCACTCCCGGAATCCGGCCAATTCAATCCCTTTGTGATCATCAAGCCCGATAGCACCGTTACCGTCTTGAGCAAGCATCTCGACAAGGGCCAAGGCGCGGCCACCGGCCTCGCCACCCTGGTCGCGGAGGAGTTGGACGCCGATTGGGCACAAATGCGGGTGGAACACGCGCCGGCGAACGCCAAGCTATACAACAACCTTTCCTGGGGCCCCTATCAGGGCACCGGCGGGTCCAGCGCCATCTTCAACGCGTTTCAGCAATACCGCGAAGCCGGTGCCACGGCCCGGGCCAGGCTCGACGCAGCAGCGGCCGGAGCCTGGAAGGTACACGAGAGCACAATCCCGGTCCACGCCGGCAT
>JAPPPC010000723.1:0-6395 GCA_028817685.1 Rhodospirillaceae bacterium | reverse complement strand
GGCCATGCTCGTCGCAGCAGCGGCCGCAGCCTGGAAGGTTCCCGAGAGCACAATCACGGTCGAAGCCGGCATGCTTAAGCACACCTCCGGCAAATCCGCGTCTTTCGGCGAGGTGGCGTCCGACGCCGCCAAACTGCCGGTCCCGACGAAACCGACGCTGAAAGACCCTACTCGGTTCACCTATATCGGCAAATCCTTCCCGCGGCTGGACGTGAAGTCGAAGACCGTCGGCGCGCCGATCTACGCCTTGGATGTGCAGCGCGATGACATGCTGGTCGCCGCGATCGCCCGGCCGCCGAAATTCGGCGGCACCGTCAAATCGTTCGACGCGACGGCGGCCAAGGCCGTCAACGGCGTGGTTGATGTCATCCAAATTCCAGCCGGGATCGCCGTGCTGGCCCGGTCGACCTGGCCCGCCTTCAAGGGGCGGGATGCGCTGGAAGTCGAATGGGACTTCAGCAAAGCCGAGACCAGGGGCACGGAAGAGCTTCGCAAGGAATACCGCGCGCGTCTTGACCAGAAGGGCAAAGCGTTCGGCACCCGCGGTGACGCGGCAGGGGCGCTCGCGGGCGCGGCGAATGTCATTGAAGGCGAGTTCGAATTCCCGTTCCTGGCCCACGCGCCAATGGAACCGCATGACGTGGTCATCGAGTTCGACGGTAAGACGGCGGAGATCTGGACCGGTTCGCAACTCCAAACGGTCGACCAATACGTCGCGTCGAAGACTTTGGGCATCAAGGTTCCCGACGTGAAGCTGCACACGCTGTGGGCCGGCGGCTCGTTCGGCCGACGCGCGATATACGATTCCCACATCGTCGGCGAGGCAGCGCAGATCGCCAAGGCCTGGGGCAGGAAACAGCCGATCAAGGTGCAATGGTCCCGCGAGGACGACATCAAGGGCGGCTACTATCGCCCGATGTACATGCACAAGGTGAAGGCGGGCATCGATGCCGACGGCAACATTGTCGGCTGGCAGCACACGATCGTTGGGCAATCGATCATCACCGGCACGCCGTTCGAAAAGGCGCTCGTCCATGACGGAATCGACCATACCTCGGTCGAAGGCGTCCTGGGCACGCCCTATGCGATCCCGAACTTCCAGGGCGATCTGCATACGATGAAGGTGGGCGTGCCGGTCCTTTGGTGGCGCTCGGTGGGCCATACCCACACGGCCTACGTGATGGAAACGATGCTGGACGACATTGCAAAAGCGGCCGGACGCGACCCGCTGGAACTGCGTCTGTCACTTCTGAAGGACAAACCGCGTCATGCTGCGGTTCTGAAACTGGCGGCGGAGAAGGCCGGCTGGGGCGAGCCGATGGCGCCAGGCCGGGCGCGCGGTGTCGCGGTGCATGAATCCTTCCGCTCCTACGTGGCGCAGGTCGCCGAGATCACCGTCGACGCGGAAGCATCGGGCGGCTTCAAGGTCGACCGGGTGGTCTGCGCAGTCGATTGCGGTCTCGCGGTCAACCCGGACAATATCGCCGCGCAGATGGAGGGCGGCATCGGGTACGGCCTCGGCCATGCCATCCGTAATGCGATCACACTAACCGACGGCGAAGTCGACCAATCGAACTTCGACGATTACGAACCGATGCGCATCACCGATATGCCGGCGGTAGAGACCCATACCGTCGCTTCGACGGAAGCCCCCACGGGTGTCGGCGAACCGGGAACGCCACCGGTCGTCCCGGCGGTCTCGAACGCCTACTTCGCGGCGACGGGCGTCCGCAAGCGACGCCTGCCCTTCACCGAAGAAGGCAGCGGTGCCTGAACTTGCCGTCAGCGGTCGACCCGGTACGGCGTCAGATCGATATCCGGGTCACGGTCGGCCACGAGGTCGGAGATGATGCGGCCGCTGATCGGGCCCATGGTCATGCCGACATGGCCGCCGCCGGCGGCGACATAAACATCCGGCTTGCCGGGCACGGCGCCGATATAGGGCACGCCGCTCGGCGTCGAGGGCCGAAAGCCGAGCCAGGCGCTTTGCTCCTCTGCCCGGAACCCTTTCACGGACGGGGCGACCCTGCCGATCATGCGGCGCGCACGGGTGTAATCGGGCGGCGCCTCATTGCCGCCGAGTTCGACGCCGGTCGTGAGCCGCATGCCGTGCTCCATGGGCGACAGAAAGACCGAATGTTTGGTCAGCGCGATGGGCCGGTTCAGCGGCGTCTCCGGATGCGGCAGCATGACGTGGTAGCCGCGCTCCGCGTCGAGCATCAGCCGCGCCCCGAGCTGCGACGCCAACCGTGCCGTCCAGGATCCCGCGGCCAAAACGATCACGTCCGCCTCGTACGTCCCGGCATCGGTTATGACAGTGTTAGGGCGGGGTGTTTGGAAATTCGTAACGCGCTCGGCGACGACGGTGCCGCCCTTGGCGAGGAAGGTTTCGGCGAAGCGGGCGACCAATCGGCCAGGATTGACGATCCCGGAATTATCATCGAAAAACAATCCCTTAGAGAAGATCGGCGCGAGTCCGGGTTCGAGCTGCCGGATCTCGTCGCCCGTCACCACATCGTAGCGCCGGCCGGTCAGCTGCAGCAGTTCGACCTCGAACCGCGCCGCCTCGAAATCCGCTTCCGTTTCGTACACTTTCATCATGCCGCGGCGGCTCACCAGAGCCTCCGCGTCGGCCATCGCGATCAGCGTCTCATAGGCCGCATGCGCCCGGTCGAGCAGAGCCGCCTTGGCCAGCGAATTGCGCCGCGCCCGGTCCTTGGTGCAGTTGCGCAGGAAGGCGATCAGCCACGGCGTCAGCCTGGGCAGATAGCCCCAGCGGATCGACAACGGCCCGTAGGGGTCGAGCAGCATCTTCGGCACCCTGGCCGGAATGCCCGGCATCGCCGTCGGGATGCAGCTCGCCAGGCTGATCACGCCGGCATTGCCCATGGAGGTGCCGGTGCCGAATTCGTCCGGCTCGAACAGGGTTACGGTGTGGCCGTCGCTTTGCAGGAAGAGCGCCGCGCTAACGCCCGTGATCCCGCCCCCGACGACGGCGACCCGGCGCGGTTCGGTCGCGCTCACAGCAGTTCTTCGAGTTCGTCAATAAAGCTCTCGACCAGGCCGAGCCCACGCAGCCAGAAATGCGGGTCGGTCGCATCCAGGCCGAACGGCGCCAGCAGCTCCTTGTGCCGCAAACTGCCGCCCGCCTTCAGCATGTCGAAATATTTGTCGACGAAATCGGGCCCGGAATCCTCGTACAGCGAATAGAGCGAGTTCACCAGGCAATCGCCGAAGGCATAGGCGTAGACGTAAAAGGGCGAGTGGATGAAGTGCGGGATGTAGGCCCAGAAGTGTCCGTACTCTTCCTCGAACCGGATCGCCGGGCCCAGGCTCTCGCCCTGCACGTCGAACCAGATCTCGGAAAGCTGCTCGGCGGACAGTTCGCCCTCGCGGCGGGCGTCATGCACCTTGCGCTCGAACTCGTAGAACGCCACCTGCCGCACCGCCGTGTTGATCATGTCCTCGACCTTGGAGGCCAGCATGGCGCGCCGCGACTTCGCGTCTTCCGTCGCATCCAGCATCGCCTGGAAGGTCAGCATCTCGCCGAACACCGAGGCGGTCTCCGCCAGGGTAAGCGGCGTATCGGCCATCAGCTGCCCTTGCGGCCCCGCCAGCACCTGATGGACGCCATGGCCGAGCTCATGCGCCAGGGTCATCACGTCGCGCGTCTTGCCCTGATAGTTGAGCAGCAGATAGGGATGCGCCGACGGCACGGTCGGATGGGCGAAGGCCCCGGACGCCTTGCCCGGCCGTACCGGCGCATCGATCCAGGCATTGTCGAAGAACTTGCGGCCGAGCCCGGCCAGATCCTCGGAAAAGGCGCCATAGGCGTTCAGCACGGTGTCGCGCGCCTCGTTCCAGGGGACGATCCGGTCGTCCTCATCCGGCGGCGGTGCGTTGCGGTCCCAATAGTCGAGCTGCTTCACGCCGAACCAGCGCGCCTTCAGCGCGTAGTAGCGATGGGACAGGCGCGGATAGGACTCCTTCACCGCTTCGACCAGCGCGTCGACGACCTCGTCTTCGACATAGTTCGACAGGTTGCGCGAGGAAACCGGCCGCGCGAAATTGCGCCAGCGATCCTCGATCTCCTTGTCCTTCGCCAATGTGTTGGTGATCAGCGAGAACAGTCGGATATTGTCGCCCAGCACCTTGCCGGTGCTCTTCGCCGCCTCCTTGCGCACTTTGCCGTCATGGTCGGACAGCAGGTTCAGGATCTCCGTCGCCGACAGCTCGCGGCCACGATAGGGGAAGCGCAGCCCGGCCATGGTCTCATCGAACAGCCGTACCCAAGAGGCTCGCCCGGCGACATGTTTTTCGTACAGCAGCTTTTCGATCTCGTCGGAGAGCTGGTGCGGCCGCATGGCCCGCACATCGCGCAGCCAGGGCGCGTAACGCGCGAGCTCGGATGATTCCGCGATCCGCTTGTCCAGATCCACCTCCTCGATCCGGTTCAGCTCCAGGGTGAAGAACAGCAGTTTCGTGCCGATCGCATTCGCCCGTTCCTGCATGGTCTGGTAGAATCGGCCGATTTCGGGATCACTGACATTGCCCGCATGGACCAAGCCTGCGTAACTCATGACCCGGCCGAGCGTTTCATCGATACGCTCATAGGCAGCGATGGAAGCGGCCAATCCCGCGCCGTCCAATCCTGCCAGCTTGCCTTCATACGCCTTGGCGAACGCGTCCGAGTCTTCGGCCGCGCCCTTCAAATCGGCTTCCAGTTCGGGCGAGTCCTGGCCCGGATAAAGATCGTCAAGGTCCCATTCCGGCAAGCTGCCGAGGGCGGTCGCATCGCTCATGGCTTTCTCTCCTGTGGCCAAATCGATATATGTCCCGGAAAAGCCGCCGACAAGCGGGAAAACAGGGATGGGGCTGAAAGATGATCGATTACGATTCAATCCGCAATTTACCGGCGATGTTTTTCGACAAAGCGCGACGCCGCGGCGACGAGGCGTGTCTCGCCTCGAAACCGGGTGCGGTATGGGAGACCTTGAGCTGGGCCGCGGTGGCCGAGCAAGTTTCGGCCCTGTCGCGCGGCTTGCGCGATCTCGGCGTCGAACCCGGTGATCGGGTGGTGATCGTCTCGGAGAACCGGCCAGAATGGGCGATCGCCGATCTGGCAATCATGTCCGCGGGCGCGATCGCCGTTCCCGCCTACGTCACCAACACATCGGACGATCATTTCCACATCCTGTCCGATAGCGGCGCTAAGCTGGCCGTCGTGTCAACCAAGGCACTGGCGGACCGGCTGCTCCCTGCCGTTCAACGGTCGCCGGAAACGAACACGGTCATCGCCATCGATCCCGCAGTCACGGACGCGCAAGGCGCCCGCGTGGTGAGCTGGACCGACGCTTTGGAAGCGGGCCGCGCGATGCCGAACGACGTCGCCGAGCGGGTCGACGGGATCAATCGCAAGGATATGAGCTGCATCATCTACACGTCGGGCACCGGCGGCACGCCGAAGGGCGCGGTGCTGAGCCACGGCGCGATCCTGTGCAACTGCAAGGGTGCCTACGATCTGTTGCGCGAAATGGAGGAGTTCGTCGAGGACGGCGAGCGGTTCCTCTCCTTCCTGCCGCTGTCGCACTCCTATGAGCACACGGCCGGGCTGCACTTCGCGCTGTCGATCGGGGCGGAGATCTACTACGCGCAGAGTATCGACCGGCTGGTCGGTAACATGGCGGAAACCGCTCCGACCATCATGGCCGCGGTGCCGCGCCTCTACGAGGCGATCCATGGCCGGATCGTGAACGGCGTGCAACAGGCCGGCGGCATGAAGGAAAAGATGTTCATGAAGGCGGTCGAACTGGGCCGCAAACGCTACGAGAACCCGGCCGCCCTCTCCTATCTCGACAACGTGTTCGACGCGGCGCTCGACAAGCTGGTACGCGCCAAGGTCGCCGAGCGCTTCGGCGGGCGGCTCAAGGCCTTCGTGTCCGGCGGCGCGCCGCTCAACCCGGAGATCGGTACCTTCTTCCTGGCGCTGGGCGTGCGCATCCTGCAGGGCTACGGCCAAACGGAATCGGCGCCGGTGATCAGCTGCAACCCGGTCAACGGCGTGCGCATCCACACGGTCGGCCCGGCGCTGACCGGCGTCACGGTGAAGATCGCCGAGGATGGCGAGATCCTGGTGCAGGGCGAGCTGCTGATGGACGGCTATTGGAACAATCCGGACGCTACGGCGGAGGTGCTGGTCGATGGCTGGTTGCACACCGGCGATATCGGCGTCGTCGACGCGGACGGCTACATCCAGATCACCGACCGCAAGAAGGACATCATCGTCAATGCGGGCGGCGACAACATCTCGCCGCAGCGAGTCGAGGGCATGCTGACCATCGAGCCGGAGATCGGCCAAGCCATGATCTTCGGCGACCGACGGCCGCATCTGGTAG
>JAPPPC010000861.1 GCA_028817685.1 Rhodospirillaceae bacterium | reverse complement strand
TTCTGGAAAAGGTGTTCGAGGCGGAATGTTGAATGTCGAGTGGAATGCGGCCCCGCCTCGAGCCGGTGTTTCGCGCTCGTGAGAAAATTTTGATCAAGCCGATGATCGAATTTCTCTCCGACGCCCCGGTTGGACCCGAACGCTTCGACCTGCCAGGCGCGACGGTATGGATCGAAGGTCATGTCAAAGGCCGTGATATCGAAAGTGTCGCGCGGGAAGCGACCCGGCAGACGCGCGACTCTCTGGCGTCGTGGCTGGACCGTCTGGACGGGCATTTTCGACTCGTCGTGCAATTCGACGATCATGGGTTCGCCGCGGTCGATCCGGTGCGCAGCTATCCGCTGGTTTGGGCGGCGACGGAGACCGGCGCCGCCGTATCTCATTACGGTCCCGCCATGGAAGCGCGGCAGGGGCTCAGTCCCGCGGATTTCGATGGCGACATGCTCGCCGCCGTCGCGCTCTCCGGATTCACGATCGGCGATGCGACGTTATATCGGGGCGTCACGCAGCTTGGACCGGGCTCCTATCTTTGGGTCGACGAGACCGGGCCGTCGGTCGGACGGTACTATCGCTGGGAGCCGTGGCGGCCGCCTACGGAGCACGATGCGGGTTCGCTTATTGATGAACTGTCTGCGCTGCACAGGCGTCTCATCGAAGATCTTATCGAAGGCGTTGGGGGGCGGCCGATCTTGGTGCCGATCTCGGCCGGTCTCGACTCGCGATTTGTCGCGTCGGGCCTGAAAGAAGCTGGCTACGACAACGTCCAGTGCGTCAGCTACGGTATCTCTGGAAATCGCGACGCGGAAATCGGCCAGACGATCGCCGCGAGGCTCGGTTTTCCCTGGAGTTTCGTACCCTACAGCAATGCCGTGCTGGCGCGCATATTCGGCGACCCCGACTATCGACGCTACAAGGCCTATTCCGACAGTCTGACCGGGATGCACTTTCCGCAGGAATACCGAATGCTCTCGCATTTGCGGCGCCAGGGCGCGCTCCCGGAGGATGCGGTGGTCGTCAATGGGCAGTCGGGCGACTTCATCGCCGGAAACCATATCCCGGAATCGCTGTTCGACCCTACCGGAACGCCGGAACAGCGGCTCGACCGTATCGTGCAGGCGTTGATCGAGAAGCATTTCAAACACTGGCGAAGCTTGCGCACCCCGGACCGCATGGCGGCGATCGACCGCTTGTTGCGCCGGTCGATCGCGTCGCTGAATGTTTGGCCGGTCGACCCCGGTCGCGACCACGGCGTCTATGAATATGTCGAGTACCAGGACCGGCAGAGCAAATATGTTGTGAACGGGCAACGGGTCTACGAGTATTTCGGGCTGGCGTGGCGCTTGCCGCTCTGGGAGCGCGCTTACCTTGATTTCTGGGAGACGGCGCCGCTCGCCGCGAAGAAGGGCGAGACGCTCTACAAGACGGTGCTTGAACGGGACAATTGGGGCGGTGTCTGGCGGGACGTGCCCGTTAATCCCGCGCGCATTCGCCCCGCCTGGATTCGGCCGTTGCGGTTCGCCGCGAAAGTCCTGCACGGACCGCACGGGCGCGAGCGGTGGCACCGGTCGGAGAAGCGCTATTTCGATTATTGGATGACGCCGACCTGCAACTATGCGGCATGGCCATATCATAAAGTGGCGCGGGACCGCCGCGGCCATTACAGCCCCAGCGGCTGGCACATAGAGAGCTACTTGAACGACAAGGGCGCGAACTGGGACGGCAGCGTTTCCGCCTGATCGAAACCAACTGGCGCCGTCGCGTTTCGCAATGCGAGCGGCGCCGCAATCGCCGAAACAATTTTCCTTGGATCGAAATAGATGAATGAACAGTCCCCCATGGCCTTCGTCGACTTGAAGGCCCAGTATCAGGCGCACAAAGCGCAAATCGACGGCGCCATTCAACAGGTTCTGGATCACGGCCGTTTCATCATGGGGCCGGAGGTCGCGGAACTGGAAACCGCGCTTTGCCAGTTCGCCGGCGCGAAATACGCGATCGGCTGCTCCAGCGGCACGGACGCTCTGGTGCTGACCATGATGGCCGAGGATATCGGGCCCGGCGACGCGGTGTTCGTACCGGCCTTCACCTTCACCGCAACGGCGGAGGTTCCGCTGTTGCTCGGCGCCACGCCGGTTTTCGTCGATGTCGATCCCGACGACTTCAACATCGATTGCGACGATCTGGAACGTCGAATTGAAGCGGTCGTCGCAGCCGGTGAACTGACGCCGCGCGCCGTGCTGGCCGTCGATCTGTTCGGCTTGCCGGTCGACTACGACCGGTTACATGCGGTGGCCGAACGGCACGGCTTGAAAATTTGGGGCGACGCGGCGCAAAGCTTCGGCGGGGCGATGGGCGAGCGAAAGGTGGGGACATTGTGTCGGGCGACCGCGACCAGTTTTTTCCCCGCGAAGCCGCTGGGCTGTTACGGCGACGGCGGCGCGGTGCTGACGGACGACGACGCACTCGCCGAGCGCATGCAGTCGATCCGTGCGCACGGTAAGGGCGGCGCAAAGTATGACATTGTGCGGGTCGGCTTGAACGCGCGATTGGACACCATCCAAGCGGCCGTGCTTTTGGCCAAGCTGCCGAATTTTCCCGGCGAACTTGGGCGGCGGGAAACCGTCGCGCGCCGCTATGACGAACTCCTGTCCGACGTCGTGAAAATTCCGTCGCGATATCAGGGGCGGGTCAGCGCCTGGGCGCAATATACGGTGAAACTGCCTGCCGATCGCCGGGACGAGGTCGCGGCGAATCTCCGTGAGCGCGGCATCCCCACCGCGATCTACTATCCGATGCCCATGCATATGCAGACGGCCTATCGCGCCTATGGCGACGGCGAAGGGTCGGTTCCGGTTTCGGAACGGTTGAGCGGCGAAGTGCTGAGCCTGCCCATGCACCCCTATATGGAGGACGCGGACGTCGTCCGTGTGGCCGAAGCCTTGACGCGCGCGGTTTCCTAGCGGCCGCGATACAGCCGTGCCGGACTCCGAAAAAAATATCGCCGCGTCGCTAACGGTCGCTGTTCTTGCCGATTCGCGCGGCTTGGATACCTATTACCTCAACCCGCAATATCCCGCGGGCTACGGAATCGATCGGGTATTCGCGACGCAGCTGAGCCACCGGTTCAGGTCCGGCGAAACATCGCCGGCCTACGACGCCGTGTTGATTCCGGATCATTTCCGCGCCGGCGCACTGCAGTCGAAAATTCTGCGGCTGGCCCTAACCGATCCCGCGGCGGTGATCCTATGCGACGGCATTTGGGAAACGCTGCTGAACAGGGAGAAGCATTTTCAGCGGGCGGAGGAACTCGGTCGGTTGCCGGTCGGCCTGTTCGGCGACGAATCTCCATCCAACTGGGAGCGCGCCGGTACGGTTCTGACCGAACTGTTCGCCGAAGGCGCGTTGGATGTGTCCCCGGCGCGCTACCGTGAGAATCTTGACCCGATCGTCGGGTATTTTGCGCGTCGGCGCAGGCGGGTCTACTGGCTGTCCTTGCCCGTGCCGCCGCCGGAGCATCGTGGGGGCGTTCACTTTGCCGGAAACTATCGGCCGCTTCCGGGGTGGGACCTATGCATGCAAGCGATCAATGAGGCCGCCGAAGCCTGCCTGTCGAGCTGGGGGCAGAACGTGATTTTTCTCGATCCGCTTGTCGAACGGATCGGTGGCGCGGACAAGGCATTGCTGGACCTTTGGCATTTCACGCCGGAATTTCACGATTTGCTGGCCACCGATCTCGCCGAGCGTTTGCCGCGCGACCTTGCCGATACGCCGTTGCGCGATCGCCATCCTTCGCAGGGGGCGATGATCGCCGGACGGACGGAGGGCTGGCCCATCGTCGATTTAGGCCGCGAGCTCGCGGACAAGGATATCGAGACGCTCCGGGACAGCCTGCTCGTTGTTTCGAATTCAGACGAGGCCCGCGCATTGCTTTCGCGATGCCATGAGTCAGTCGTCATCCTTTTCCCCGAAGAAGTCTAGATCTTCAGGCCGGTCGCCCAAGCGAGGAAAGCGAGAAGAACCGATGAATATCCCGCACACGAGACCGTGGTTTCCCGAAAGCATGCGCCGCGACATCCTCGCCGATCTGGACAAAGTCATGGCGAGCGGACAGCTGATGGGCGGCGAGTTTTCGAAAACGCTCGAACGTCAGTACGCCGAGCGGACGCAGACGGGTTTCGGCGTTTCCCTCGCCACGGCGACGACCGGCCTACAGATCGCTTTACGCTACAGCGGCGTTGCGGGAGGCGAAGTGCTGGTACCGGCGGCTAGTTTCATCACCGATGTCAGCGCGGTGCAGATGGAAGGCGCGACCCCGGTGCTCGTGGATGTCGATCCGGAAACGCTCGCATTTGATTTGGAGGACCTGGAAAGAAAGGTTACCGATCGCACCAAAGCTATCATCTGGGTTCACCTCATCGGGTATATCGCGGAGACCTATCGCGACATTCAGGCCTTCGCCGCGCGTCACAAGCTTTTCTTGATCGAGGACGCGTCGCACGCGCACGGCGCGATGATCGACGACAAACCGGCCGGTTCCTTGGGCGATGTCGGTGTCTTCAGTTTCTATCCGACGAAGATCATGACCACCGGCACCGGCGGTATGTTGGTCACGGATGACGGCGCGCTTTCGGACTTCGCGCAGTCGCTGCGGTTGTTCGGAAAAGACCTGAAAACCGGCGAAATCGTGCATCGCGGCAATGACTGGTTCATGGACGAATTCCGCGCCTGCATCGGGGTACACCAGGCGCGGCATCTCGACGAAATTCTCGCGCGGCGGCGCGCGGCGGTCGATCGCTACCTTACTCTGCGGCGCGACTGTGACTATCTTCGCTGCCTGGCGCCGAGCGCGAGCAATCAACCGGCCTGGTATCAGTTTCCGGTCTTCGCGGACGACGGCATCGATGCGGAAGCGGTACGCCGCAAGATGGGCGAACGAAACATCGCCTGTAAGCTGATCTACAAGCCGGTCCACGAGGAAGTGCTTTTCGAGTCATTGGCGCAGCCGGGCCTGTCACGGGCGGAAAATTCGTTGAATCAATCGCTATGTCTTCCGCTGTTTACGGCCATTACGGAGGAGGAGATCGACGCTTCTGCCAAGGCTTTGATGGAAATTCTGTCCGAAGAAGCGGGCGTATGACAGTTCTCGTCACCGGGGCGGCCGGCTATCTCGGACGCCAAGTGGTACGCCAACTGGTGGATCGGTCGGAAGCGGTCGTCGCGTTGTGCCGGCGCGATAAAGGCGGTCTCGACAGTCGCGTTGGGATTGTCTGCGCCGATCTGTGCGACGAGGATTCGTTGGATAAGGTCTTTCGTACGCATCGGCCTGATTCAGTCATTCATTGCGCGGCGGCGATCCCGCGCGCGATTAGCGCCGCGGAAGAAGCGCGCTCCGAGGTGGACAACCTTACCGCGACGAAAAACTTGCTGGCCGTTGCGTCACGCCATGATGTGGGCCGTATCGTGTTCGCGTCGACGATTTCCGTCTATACGGGCCCGGCCGGTGTGCAGGTTGGCGAATTTACGGAGGCGAATGAACCGTGTCCGGAAGGGTTTTACGGGCGCCACAAACTGGCGGGTGAAGCCTTGTGCGAAGAATGGTGTACCGGGGGCGCCGACCGCAGTGGCGTGGTGTTGCGCTTTGCCGGATTGCACGGGACGCCGCGACAGTCCGGCGTCGTTTACGCCTTCGTTTCGCGCGCGCTCGCGGAGCGACCGATTTCGGTTTCCGCCCCACAGTCGCGCTATTCGCTGCTCAATGTGGATGATGCGGCGGCGGCGACGATCCTCGCGCTGGGTGTGCCCGAGGGTCCCGGATTCTGGAAGTTCAATATCGCCGGGTCCGAACCATGCGATCTTGGCGCGCTGGCCGAGAAGGTCCGGTCTCTGTGCGGCAGTGAAAGCGCGATCGAGGTCGGCGACGAGGATCCGCGTTTCGCGGTGATGGCGATTGACGCGGCCCGGGAGGTGTTGGGTTTTCGCCCGACGCCGCTCGAGGAATGGCTGCGGCGCGAGATCGAAGAAATTTCGAACTCCCGATAGCACTACGATGCTCGTTGCCATTCATCAGCCGAACTATGCGCCGTGGATCGGATATTTCCGCAAAATCGCCCGCGCATCCCATTTCGTTTTTCTCGACGATGCGGCCTTCTCCAAGGGTGGCGTCATCAATCGGGTCCGCATTCTCGATGGCGGCGAACCGGCCTGGTTGACGGTGCCGGCAAAGCCTTCGCTGGGAACGCCGATTGCGGCGGTCGTTGCGGGTCAGAGCGACTGGCCGAAACGGCATTTGAGCCGCTTGTACAACACCTATCGCGGGGCGGCGGCCTTCTCCCGAATCTGGCCCGATGTCGAGCGCCTGTATGACGCTGTGTCCGCAGAGCGGCTGGCCGCGGCGAACCGTCGAATTATCGAAGATATCTGCGCGTTCCTGGAGATCGAGACAGTGTTTCACAACGCGTCCGAATTCGCGACCGCGCAAACCGGTGACGACCGACTGATCGCGCTCGTGCAAGCCGTTCCGGGCGCAACGGGATATTTGTCGGGTCAAGGCGGTCGCAAATACCAGGACGAGACCAAATTCGCCGCCGCCGGCTTGAGCCTCGACTACAGCGATTACGATCCCGTTCCCTATCCTCAGACGTCGCCGGGTTTCACGCCGGGTCTCAGCATTCTGGATGCAGCGTTCAATCTTGGTTGGGACGGCGCGGCCGCGCTCGTTACGGGCGACATTGGATCGAATTGATCCGCAGCGCGCCGCGATGCCGGGCCATACGCCGTTGCGGGTACTCGCGATCGACATCGAAGGCGGGCATGGCGGCTCGTCGCGAAGTCTCGCCCAGATGCTCCACGCTATCGACCTCGACGCGGTGTCGGTCGAAGTATGGTGCCGGCGTGGGGGCGCGATCGAGGCGTCCTACCAGGCGCATGGAATTCCCGTGCGCGTGACGCCCGACATGCCGCGCTTGACCGTGCTGGAGCGAAACAGCCGTAATCTGATCGACATTGCCGGATTCTTCGGTAGGCGCTGGCCGCGATCGGCGGCGTTTCGAGCGTCCCTGCTCGAGAAGTTGGCCACCGTCGATCTATTGCATCTCAACCATGTCTCGTTGTTCTGGCTGGCCCGATGGATCCGGCGGCGGCTGCCGTCCTTTCCGATCACGATGCATATTCGGACGCAGCCGGTCGACGGTCCGACGGCGCGCTGGCAGGCGCGTGTCGCCCGTGCGGTCTGTTCCCGGTTCGTCTTCATTTCGGAAAACGAACGCGACCACTTGGCGCGGCAATCGGGCGGGTCGCCGAACGGCGAGGTTATATACAACCCTGTCGCGGTCGATAGGATTGCAGCGGCCGATAACGCGGGTCTCGTGGCCGTCTGTTTGTCGAATTTCTCATATGGGCGCGGCATCGATCGGTTGGCGTCGGTTGCCGCGGAACTCGATAAACGGGGCGATCGATCGGTACGTTTCGTGGTCGCCGGAGATATGCAGTTGACGCGAACCCTCCCCGGCGCGCTTGGCGTGGTGGCGAGAGAAGGCGGCGACTTGGCGGATTTTATGGCGCGCGAAGGCGTGGCGCCGCGGTTCGAGTTCCTCGGTCATGTCGACGACCCGGAGGCGCTGCTGCAAAGATCGGATATTCTACTGAAGCCGACGCGAGAGGATAATCCCTGGGGGCGGGACATACTTGAAGCGCTCGGCCATGGCGTGCCGGTTGCATCCGTCGGATCGTACGACCGTTTCGTCGAGACCGGTTCCACCGGGTTGCTGCAGCGGCGCTTCGATGCGGCCGCGTTAGCCGATTGGCTGATCGAACTTGCCGAAGACAAGCCGCGTCTCGAAGCGATGCGAACGACCTCTGCCGACAGGATCGCCGCGCTCTGCGATCCCCAGCGGCAAGCCGCCGCTTTGGCGCGCTTCTGGCGCGACACCGTGGCGGCGGGCTGACGGCGCGACGTGGCGGCATTCGCAATCTTCATTCTTGCCGTCGGCGTCCGGTTCGGCTACGCGGCCTATTGCTATCTACGGCTCGGGCCGGCCGGATTGATGGGTCCGGATT
>JAPPPC010000292.1 GCA_028817685.1 Rhodospirillaceae bacterium | reverse complement strand
GTGTCGAAAGAGTGCGCCATTCACGATACGCACAAGCGTCAGATTGTCGATGGCGAGTCGCGCGACTTCGAGATCAGTCGGACCTATACCGGCAAGACTGCCCGCATGTTCCGCAACGAGGTCGTTGAGGCCTGGACGGAAGCCGATCGCGACCCGCTGCCGATGCCCTTCCAGAAGATCCGGATGGATGATTTCAACGCTGCGGCGCGCGCGGCCGGTCGTCTGGAAGTGCACAGCAACCCGGCCGGCCAGGCGGCCGGTCTGTTGAACGAGGTGCGGCCGGCTGCTGATATCATGCAGGACTTGGTGGCCGGCGCGGTCGAGGCGCTGGAGAGCGTTCAAGGCCGAGTAACGACGTCTTAAGGGGGCAACGATGGACGATCTCTTTCCCGAAGAAATCGGCCTGATCCGCGACAGCGTCAACCGCTTCATGGAAACCGAGGTCGTACCGAAAATGGACGCGATCGAGGCGGCGGGCGAATTTCCACGCGACTTGGTGCTGCGGGCCGGCGCCGCCGGATTCTATGGCAATCTTTTCCCGGAGTCGGTCGGCGGCAGCGGTATGGGCTATCTGGCTGCCGCGGTCGTCAGCGAGGAATTGGCGCGCAACGATGTGCGCTTTGCTGCCTGCTTCAACCAGCAGGCCGCGACCTGCCCCTACTGTATCTTCACGGCGGGTTCGGTCGAGCAGGTCGTGAAATACGTGCCCAAACTGCTGGCCGGCGAGACCATTGGCATGATGTCCCTGACAGAGCCGGGCGGGGGTTCCGACGCGCTGGGCAATATGCATACGCGCGCGGTCCGCGACGGCGATTACTACATTTTGAATGGGTCCAAGATGTGGGCGTCGATGGCGAACGAGACCGATGTCGGCGTCTTGCTGGCGAAGACTGATCCCGATGCGGGCCATCGCGGTGTTACCGCCTTTATCGTTGAGCCGAAAAAATATCCCGGATTTGAGGCCAGGCCGGTCGAGATGCACGGCCTGTCCAAGGCGTTGCGCACCAACGCGGTGTTCCTCGACGACTTCAAGGTGCCGGTCGAGAACCGGTTGGGCGAGGAGGGCGAAGGGTTCAAGATTGTCATGCAGGCGTTGCAGGCGGGCCGCGTGACCGTGGCTGCCAAGGCGCTGGGGGTTGCCCGCGCCTGTTTTGACGATGCGGTCCGCTATGCCAACGAGCGCATGGTGAAAGGATCGCCGATCGGCAAGTTCCAGATGATCCAGTCGGATATCGCCGATATGGCGGCGAGTATCGAGGCGAGCCGCCTGCTGGTCTATGACGCGGCTCGGCGTATGGATGCGGGACTGCCCTGCAACCGCATCGCCGCGATCGCCAAGTACCACGCCTCGCAAACCGCGAAGATGGCGGCCGACAAGGCGCAGCAGGTCTTCGGCGGTTACGGCCTGGCTACCGAATACCGGGTATCCTGGCTGAAATCCTACGCCGACCTGTTCTTCACCGGTGAAGGCACCGCGAATGTGCAGAAAATTCTGATCGCCGAGGACGCTCTCGGCTACAAGGTGGCGGACCGCCACCACGGCAAAACCAAATTCCGCGACCCGCGCAGTGACGATATCGTCGGGCCGGCCGCAGCAGAGTGATGAGAGATAAAAAGCGAGACATGGATTACAAACATATCGGCGTAAGGCCTGTCGCCGGCGCAATCGGTGCGGAAATTTTCGGCGTCGATCTGGCCGAAGAGGAGATGGCGCCAGAGGTATTCGAGGAGGTGCATCGCGCCTTTCTGGAACATTGCGTTATTTTCTTCCGCGACCAGGCGATGGATGACGACGTGTTGGCGCGGTTCGGCCGGCGCTTCGGCGAACTGGCACCGCTGCCGCCGCACCGGCAGGTCCCGGGCAAGTACCCGGAATTGCTGATCGTTGAGACGCAACCGGAAGACAAGATGGTGTTCGGCTGGGAATGGCACACCGATACCAGCCACCTGGAAACGCCGACCCTGGGGTCGATCCTCTACGCCAAGATCTTGCCGCCAGTAGGCGGTGACACGATGTTTGCCAACCAATACCTCGCCTACGAAACGCTGTCGGACGGCATGAAGGAGCTGCTTGACGGCATGGTAGCGGTGCACGCCAATGGCCGGATTCTGCGGACGCTCGCCGAAGGGCAGACGCCGACGCCGGGCACGGAAAGCGCGTCCGCCGGCTGGTCGAAGATGTGGGCCGAGCATCCGGTCGTGCGCACCCATCCGGAGACGGGCCGCAAGGCACTCTATGTCAACGAAATGCATACCGAGCGGTTGAAGGACATGACGGTTGAGGAGAGCCAGCCGCTGCTGCAGTTCCTCTATGCTCATGCCTCCAAGCCGGAGTTCACCTGCCGCTTCAAGTGGGAGGTGAACTCGGTCGCGTTCTGGGATAACCGGTGCGCCATGCATCTGGCGATGAACGACTATCCGGGCCATCACCGGCTGATGCATCGTGTGCAGGTCAAGGGCACGCGGCCGGTCTGAGTCGGGAAGATCGATAGGACGGACAGCTATGTTCGACATCAAACTACTAAGCGCCACGCATGCGGCCGAGATCTCCGGCGTCGATCTGTCGCAACCGATTGACGACGCGCTTGCTGCCGCGATTCGCCAGGCCTGGCTGAACAATTTGGTTCTGCTGTTTCGCGATCAGACCCTGACCGATGCGCAACTCGTTGCCGTCGCCAAGGTGTTTGGAGAGCCAGCGCAATCGCCGCCGAATGCGTCGGGGTCGAATTGGCTGGGCGACTTTCCGGAACTGACCTGCATCTCGAACATCAAGGCGGACGGCAAGCCGATCGGCAGCTTGGGCAACGGCGAAGCGATTTGGCACACGGACATGTCGTATATCGAAGAGCCGCCGACCGCGAGCCTGCTGTACGCGCTGGAGGTGCCGCCCACCGGTGGCGGCACGCACATAATGAACATGTACACCGCCTACGACACGCTGCCGGACACGCTTAAGGAACAGCTCGAAGGCAAGATCGCACTGCACGACGCGACCTATACCAGCAGCGGTGACGTCCGCAAGATCTATACCGAGTTCGATGGAAACACGGATCCGGAAGTCGCACCGGGCGCTCGCCACCCGCTTGTCGTCCGCCATCCGGAAACCGGCCGAAAGGCTTTGTTCCTCGGACGCCGGTCGGGTGCGTCCGGCATTTTGGGCGAACCGGATTCGCGCTTGTACGATGCCCTTTGGGCGCATTGCGAACAGGGTGGTTTCAGTTGGCGGCAGGAATGGCGTGTCGGCGATTTACTGATCTGGGACAATCGGTGCTGCATGCACTACCGGGAGTCGTTCGACGATAGCGCCCGGCGACTCATGCACCGGGCCCAGATCAAGGGTGTGCGGCCGGTCGCAGCCTGAAGAGGAGATCGCAATGGCACTGCAAACACGGATGCTGGGCGAGGGGTTCGCGGTCGAGATTCTGGATGTCGATCTCGCCGGCATCGACGACGCGACCTTGGCGGAGGTTCGCGATCAATGGATGGCGCACAAGGTCGCGATCCTGCGCGACCAGACGCTTAGCGACGACGCGCTGGTCGATTTCACCGAGCGGATGGGCCCGCTGTTCGTGCATGTCCGCGATCAGTTCCGTTCCTTGGAGCGACCGGAGATCATGTACATCTCCAATGTCGAGGAAGACGGGCGGCCGCTCGGCGCGCTCGGCAATGGCGAGTTGCATTGGCATAGCGATCAGACCTACACGCGCCGGCCGGTGTTCGGCACGATGATGTACGCCATCAAGGTGCCGGAAGCGGGCGGCGACACCTGGTTCGGCGACCTCGCGGCCGCCTACGACGCGATGCCGACAGCAATGCGCGCGACGGTCGATGGACGCAAGGCGTGTTATTCAATCGAGAAGAAATCACTCAAACGCCGATACGAGACACCGCAGCATCAGAAAGATCAGGCGCCCGACCAATGGCACCCGTTGGTCCGCACCCACCCCTATCTCGACCGCAAGGCGCTTTATCTAAGTCCCGGCCACATGACCGGGATCGATGCGCTGTCGTTCGAGGACAGCGAGGCGGAAATTGCGCGGCTGCAGGATTGGGCAGCGCAGGACCGTTTCGTCTACAAACCCCGATGGCGCAAGAACGACGTGGTCATTTGGGACAACAGTTCGGTCATGCACCGCCGCGACAGCTTCCCCCCCGAACAGCGCCGCTTCATGAAGCGTACGGGGTTCCACCTGCCCGAAGAACGCGGGGTGCCGTTTTAGTCAGAACGGCGTGTCACCCTTGATGGTGATGCGGTGGGTCACGCGGCGATGGCCGTTGTAGTCGCCAATCGCATGATGCTCGGTGCAGCGGTTGTCCCAGAAGGTGAGGGTTCCCGGTTCCCAGCGCACTCGGCAGGTGAACTCAGGTCGGGTTGCATGCTGCTTAAGATAGTCCAGCAAGGGTTCGCTCTCCGCATCGGTCATGTCGGCGAAACGCTGCGCGTGGCCACCGATATAGAGCGCTTTGCGGCCTGTCTCCGGGTGGGTTCGAATGAGTGGATGTTCGCTTTCCGTCTGTATATCGCCCGGATCGCGCACCTGTCCCGCCATGGCGCTGGTGCCCTTATAGTCGTCCTTGCGCGACTTGCCGCCAGCCGTCTTGAAACGGTCGCCGACGCTGTAGGTCTTCATCTTCGACAGTATTTCCTTCATGCCGTCGGACAGCGCGTCGTAGGCCAAATACAGATTGGCGAACAGCGTATCGCCGCCGGCGGGCGGGACCTCCAGCGCATAGAGCATCGTGCCCATGGCCGGTTTGGCGGTGAACATCTGGTCTGTGTGCCAGGCCGCACCAAAGGTGTGCGTATCGGTCGGCTCTTTGACAATCGGCATCACTTCCGGGCAGTCCGGCAGGCCGGAGATGTAGGGATGTTGGTGGATGCCGCCGAACCGCTTGGCAAAGGCGAGCTGCTGCTGTGGCGTCAGATTCTGATCGCGAAACACGATCACCTGATGGTCGAGCAGCGCCTGATGCACATCGTTAAAAGCCTGATTTTCGAGCGGCTGCGACAGGTCGACGCCCGAGATTTCGGCGCCCAGTGCGCCGGCAAAAGGCGTCGCTTCGAGGGTTTCGTATGTCATATGCGAAAAATTGTCCTGCAGTTTGAATTTTGCGCAGCATGCCGTTGTGGGGCGGAATTTCGCAAGCCCTTCGCGCGCAAGACGATGTGCCGTACTGTTCCAGGAGTTCAGATTCAGGGAGACTAGGCGCATGCGCACCTTCGAAGGCGTCAAAGTTATCGATTTCACCCAGGCGATCGCCGGGCCCTACGCGACCTTTCAGCTCGCTCTGATGGGCGCGGACGTCATCAAGATCGAGCAACCTGGTATGGGCGACCAAGGAAGGCAGATGTACCCGCTGGACGACCCTTACAAGGACGAAGGGTTTTCCGCGATCTTCATGAGCGCCAATGCGGGCAAGCGGTCCTTGACCCTCGACCTCAAGCATGAGGCAGCTGCCGGTGTTATCGAACGTCTGGTGCGCGACGCCGACGTGGTCGTTGAAAACTTCAAGGCGGGCACCATGGCGCGCCGCGGGCTCGGCTGGGACGATCTGCGCAAGATCAATCCGAAGCTGATCTACTGCTCTGTCACCGGTTTCGGTCAGACCGGACCACGCGCCGCCGCGGCGGCATACGACCCGACCATCCAGGCGCTGAGCGGCATCATGGCGCTGAATGGCACGGGAGAGACCGGCCCGATGCGTTGCGGCGCTATTCTGTGCGATATGTCTTCGGCCCTGACCGCCGCCTTCGCGATATCGGCAGCCCTGTTCAAGCGTGAGCGAACCGGGGAGGGCGCCCATCTCGATCTGTCGATGCAGGACGTCGCCGCCGGCATGGTGTCGCCTAATTTGCTGCAGACCATGCATGGCAAGGAGCCGAAGCTGATGGGCAGCCGCTCGCTGTCCGGCAACCCGCTGGCCGAGACTCATCCGACCAAGGACGGCGTTCTGCTGCTGATGCCGGCGATCGAGGCGCAGTCCTTGCGTGTTTGGGCCGTCGTAGGATTACCGGACATGGCGACGGATTCACGGTTTTCGACCCTGGCCGCGCGGATTGAAAACGAAACGGAATGCTTGGCCATCCTGCGCGAAGCGCTTTCTGCCGAAGATGCGAAGACCTGGGAGCAACGGTTCGCCGATGCTGGGATCCCTGCCGCCGCTGTGGCGACTCTGCCGGATATCCTGTCCGACGCACAGCTCGGGCATCGGGACACAATACGATCGATCGTCGCACCCGCCGTGAGTGCCGAGGCCGCTTATTGCACCACACCCTTCAAGATCAGCGGCGAGGAGACGGGGGCGGACCATCCACCGCCCGCCGTCGGTGCAGACACTGAAACGGTACTCGCCGAGTTCGGATACTCCGACGAAGAGATCGCCGCCTTGCGCGAGTCGGCCGCCATTTGAAATCCGATATGAGGTAACGAGATGACCAGCCTTCCTTCACTCGACCGGTTTCCCTATTCAGGCCTGCGCTCGCGCCCCGATTTCGACTGGCCGGAGGGCAAGCGGCTCGCCGTCCACATCGCGATCAATCTGGAACACTTCATCTTTGGCGAGGGCGGGGTCGATCTTGACCGGCCGACCCGGGCGCCGAACCATCGTTCTTATCTGTGGCGCGACTACGGTAACCGCGTCGGTGTGTGGCGATTGCTCGATTTGTTCGACGAGTTCGAACTGCCGATCGGGGTGATCGCGAACGCCTCGATTTACGACCACAGCCCGGACTCGATCGCGGCCTTCCGCGACCGCGGCGATGAAATTATCGGCCATGGTGTCACCAACTCGAAGAGCGTGGACGAGATGAGCGAAGCGGAGGAGACCGAGATGGTCCGCATCGCCACAGACCTGATCGCCCAGCATGAGGGTAAGCCGCCGGCGGGATGGCTCACACCATATCTGACGCCGTCCGACGTGACCCCTGACATCCTGAAAGAGGCCGGCTACGAGTACATCCTCGATTGGGGCATTTGTGACGACCAGCCCTTCTGGTCGCGCACACGGTCGGGGCCGTTGCTCGCCGTGCCCTATCCGCTGGAGCTGAACGACCAGCCGACCATTGTCTTCCGGCGAGACACGGCGCGGGACTACGCCGACATGATCATCGATCATTTCACCGAGATGCTGCGCTCGTCCGAAAAGTATCCCGCCGTCTGCTCGATCTCGCTGCACCATTTCATCGTCGGGCAGCCGCACCGCCTGCACCATCTGCGCCGCGCCTTCGCCCACATCGCCGAGCACCGCGACGAAATCTGGATCACGACTCCGGCGGAGATCGCGCGGTATTACAAGAGCCTTCCCGAAGACAAGCAGATCAAGGCGGAGTAGTTGATGGCGGGTGACCGCAATCTCATCTATCTCTCTCGCGCCGATGTGGAAGGGCTTGGCCTGACCGCGGCGGAGACGGTCGATCAGATCGAACATCTCTGCCGGGAACGGGACGCGGGACGGGTATTGAACGCGCCGAAAAGTCTGATGCGCCCGGTCGATGAGGTGCTGTTCATGAGTACGCTCGCCGTGTCCGAGGACCCGCCCTATACGGCGGTCAAGGCGCTGGGCGTTAATGCGGCGAATGCGCATCAGGGCATGGACACCATTGGTTCGACCATCACCCTGTTCGACCGGGCGACGGCCTATCCGGTTGCGGTCATGGACGGTAGTTGGATCACGGAGATTCGTACGGCTGCCTTGAGCGCGGTTGCGGCGAAACATTTCGCGCGGCCGGACTCCCAAACGATCGCCTTCATTGGCAGCGGCGCGCAGGCGCGCAGCCATCTCGACGCTTTTCTCGACCTGTTTCCTCTGAAAGCGGTGCGCATCTTCGGCCGCGGCCAGACCAATCGGGATATGCTCCGGGCGAAGGCGGAAGGCCTCGGGCTCACGGCGACCGACTGCGACGATCCGCATGACGCGATCACTGGGGCCGATATCATCGTCTCCTCCGTGCCGCAGGCGAGCGGGCTCGAACCCTTCCTCGAAACCGGGTGGGTGAAACCGGGCGCCTATGTGAATTTGATCGATCTGGCCCGCACCTGGTGCCAGGACAGCTTGCAGGAGTTCGACCGCATCATCATCGAAGACG
>JAPPPC010000030.1:5885-8086 GCA_028817685.1 Rhodospirillaceae bacterium | reverse complement strand
CAACCCGTGCCAAACGGCGGCCTTCCTAATCGCGGGCGCCGCCCAGGGTGCGGCGGCCGTCGTTACAAGCTGACCTGCCACCGGGACCGTTAAGTTCAGGTCCGCGACCATGTCCACCAGCAAAGGTCCAAACGCCGCCACCCCTGTCACCGCCAGAAGGACAGCGAAAGACATGCATCCTAGGAGAAGTGTTTCCCCTGTTCGCCTAATCGTATTTCGCCAGCAAATTTTGGGCGGCGGTGTCGCGCGGCGCGTAGGCGGTGATCGCCTCGTTGAGGCGTTGAACCAGCACCGGGATATCGGCGTTGCCGTCCGGCCCCACCGTCTCACGGACAGCCGCCAGCAGGTCGGTGTAGAGCGTGTGCCCGGCGCGAACCAGGGCGAGGGCCTGCGCCATTTCCATCGCCATGGCCCTGGCGTCGTCTTCGGCGCTCATGAAGGCGTCACGTCGCGGGCGAACCGCAGGACGCGCATGCCCTTGCGCGCGTGCGGGTTCGGCATCACCAGGATGCAATCGTCATGTGGCGTCTTAACCGGCGTGTCGCCATCGGTCGCGATCACCGTGCCGGCCTTGGGGAACTGTTCCAACCCTTTGTAATCCTCGACGAAGCGGAACGAATCCGTCTCGGTCACCACGCCGGCCGTTACTTCCAACACGCGCTGCGGCGCCGGATCGGTATCCGTCACATGGGCGGCGAAGAAGTCCGGGTCGATGAAATCGACCGCGCGCAGGAAATAGAGCGCAGTATCGAGCGCGATGGTTGCGGTCGGTTTCGCCCAATGCTGCCCGCACTCGACCAGCAGGGCCGTCTTCAGGTTGGATGTGTCGTTGAACGGCGTGTACTCGATCAGCCGTTTGCCCCGGACATGGCCGGACCCGCAGACGATATGCGCGGGATAGCCGATCTGCCGCGCGATCGCGACCTCCTTGTCGAGCCCGTTGCAGAGCATGAGGGCCGGCGACAGGGTCCCCATCGAATGGATGTCGAGCAGATGGTCCACCGTGTCGTAGATCGGCCGCAATTCGCGGGCGCGGCGCAACTCGTTGTTGTCTTCATCGCCATCGAGCCGTTCCTCGACCCAGACCCGGTTGATGTCTTCGTCGACCAGACGCGAATAGCGCGGATAGTTCGGGTCGAACCGGCTGAACGCCATGTGGTTGACGAAGGCCAGGCTCAATTTACCGCGGGTCGGTTCGATGCCGTGGCGGAACAGGTGGTCGAGGGCGATCGCGCCGCAGATCTCATTGCCATGGGTGACCGCGTTGATCATGACATGCGGCCCCGGTTTGCCGCTGTCCAAGGTGGTTACGTAGTCGATGCCGGTATTGCCCGCCTTGTAGGGGGCGATGTCGGGCGCCGTCAGTTCGACGGGATGATCCTGAACGGACACGGTCACGCCTCCTTTATGGATGATGTTTATATTAGTCCGGACTCAAGCTGTTTCAGCGGCGACCAGGCCGAGCTCCTCGACCATCGCGTCGCGCATACGAAATTTCTGCGCTTTGCCCGTCACCGTCATTGGCAGTTCGTCGCGGAACCGGACATAGCGCGGAACCTTGTAATGGGCGATTTGCCCGCGGCAGAATTCCTTGATTTCGTCCTCGGTCGCGGCGGCATCCGCTTTGAGGACGATCCAGGCGCAGATCTCTTCGCCGTACTTGGCGTCGGGGACGCCGAACACTTGAACCTGCTGTACGGCTGGATGGCGGTAGAGATACTCCTCGATCTCGCGCGGATAGACATTCTCGCCGCCACGGATCAGCATGTCCTTCACCCGGCCAGTGATGTTGCAGTAGCCTTCCTCGTCCAGGGTCGCCAGATCGCCGCTATGCATCCAGCCTTCAGCATCGATCGACTCGGCTGTGCGTTCTTCGTCGCCCCAATAGCCTTTCATGACGGAATAGCCGCGCGTGCACAGTTCGCCCTGTACGCCGGGCGGCACCGTGGCACCGGTCTCGTCGATGACCTTGCATTCCACATGGGGTTGAACGCGGCCGACCGTTGATACGCGTTTTTCCAGCGGGTCGTCGGTGGCGGTCTGAAAAGAGACCGGGCTTGTTTCGGTCATGCCGTAAGCGATGGTGATTTCGTCCAGATGCATGTCGGACACGCAACGCTTCATCACCTCGATCGGGCAGGGGGCGCCGGCCATGATCCCTGTGCGCAGCGTCGACAAATCGAACGATGACAGGTCCGGAT
>JAPPPC010000030.1:0-5875 GCA_028817685.1 Rhodospirillaceae bacterium | reverse complement strand
TCAGGATGGTCGCGCATGGCGACGAACATGGTCGGCACACCGTAGACCGCGGTGCATTTTTCGTCGGAAAGCGCTTTTAGCGTCGAATCCGGATCGAATCCCTCCGCCGCGAAAATCATGGCCGCACCGGTCGTGGCGCAGCCCAGCGTACCCATCACCATACCGAAACAGTGATAGAGCGGTACCGGAATGCAGAGCCGGTCCGCTTCCGTGAAACGCTGCGCGCCGACAACGTAACGGCCGTTGTTGACGATGTTGGTATGGGTCAGGGTGGCGCCCTTCGGCGCCCCGGTCGTGCCGGAGGTGAACTGAATATTGACCGCGTCGTCGGGATCGAGTTTCGCCGAGATCGCGTCAAGATCGACCGCTGTCTCACGACCACGCGCCATGATCTCATCGAAGCCGAACATGCCCGGTACCGGGTCCGCGCCCATCTGGATGATGGTCTTCAAGGCCGGTAGCTTTGCAGCATCGAGCGCACCCGGTGCGCAGGTGGTCAGCTCGGGCGCGAGGCTTTGCAGCATGCCGGTGTAGTCGCTGGTCTTGAAATTGGTCGCTGTAACCAAGGCGGCGCAGCCGACTTTATTGAGTACGTACTCGACTTCGGCCAGACGGTAGGCGGGGTTGATCGTAACCAGTACCAGACCGAGACGCGCTGTCGCGAACTGGGTCAGCAGCCATTCGTAGCGGTTGGGCGACCATATGCCGACCCGGTCGCCGGTGTGCAGGCCGAGACCGTGCAGTCCCGCGGCCAGCGCGTCGATTTGCTCGGCAAGCGCCGTCCAGTTCCAGCGGACGTCTTGTTCAAGGAAGACCGCCGCTTCGCGATCGCCGAATGCCGCCACGGTTGACGCCACAACATCGGGAATCGTACGCCGCCATAATTCAGGCGATTTGGGACCGATGACGTGAGATTGGCCATCGCGAGGGTGCAGGTCGGGTGCGGACATGGGTATTTCCTTTGTTGTCCGCGGCAAGATACGCCGCTTGCCGTCTCTTTTGAACCGGTCAATTCGTTCCAGCCGGTCCGGTCCGTTTTCAGAGAGGTCCGGGCAACGCTGGCGATAGCAGGCGGGTCTCACAAATGTGCGGGGACCGCGGCACGCGGCCCATTTATGTCAGCATCGCCTTTACTTGTGCGATGATTGCGGCGGCGGTGGGTTTGTTCGGTCCTGTGCGCGTCAACACGCGCAAACCGAGGAACAGAGCCAGGATTGCCTGCGCTGTCTGGCGCGAAGGGGTCGACCGGTCCATCGCGTGGTGATGTTTTGCGCTCTCAAGCTGTTCATAGAAGAATCCCTCTACTTCGCTGAGGCAGCCATCGATAAAGTTCCGCACCTCTGAATCATGTGGAGACAGTTCCAGCGCCGTGTTGACCAGCAGACAACCGCCGG
This sequence comes from Rhodospirillaceae bacterium, assembly GCA_028817685.1. Taxonomy (GTDB): domain Bacteria; phylum Pseudomonadota; class Alphaproteobacteria; order UBA8366. The sequence continues at coordinate 4,481 of JAPPPC010000030.1, read as the reverse complement.
GCGTTTCCCCTTCTTCGGACAAGGCGCACACGCCCTCGAAAGCGGCGACAATGGCGTCTTTGCCGGCATGATGCTGTGCTATCGAATTAAGAAAGTCGGCGCGATACACCTGGTCGAAATAGCGTGGCGACTCCATGAACAACGCATGTTTGTCGGCGTAAGCGGTGTAGAGGCTGCCGCGGTTGATGCCGGTTGCGTCGACAAGGTCACTCATGGAGGTGCCTTCGTAGCCGTGCGCCCAAAAGGCACGCATGGCCCGCTCCAGCACTTCCGTCGCGTCGTAGGCCTTGGGGCGCGGCATGATTCCTCCTTGCGAGGGCGCCATCATGCATGTTCACGGGATAGGTTCAATGCGCGGATGTCGGCATCAGCTAACCGGACTTCGGCTGAGGAAACGTGACCCGAATGGCAGATCGTGCTTCCGATCGCGGCAGCAATGCGATTGTGCCTCCGTGCGCCTCGGCAATTTGTCGAGCCAGCGGCAGGCCCAGCCCATAGCCGCGGACATTCTGACGGTCCGACGCGCGATAGAAGGGCTGAAATACCTTGTCCCGATCGGCTTCCGCGATACCGTCACCGCCGTCTCGAACCGTCAATGTGGCGGCTTCCGCCGTGCTTGATAATTCGATTTCGACCGGCGGTGCCCCATGATTGTGAGCGTTCTCCAAGAGATTTCGGACCAGCCGGCGTAACAGTCGCGGGTCGCCCGAGATGTCGGGTGCGCCGCCGGATAGGAGACAGTCCGGATATCGGGCGCATTCTTCGGCAGCCAGTGCGACCAGATCGATATCTTGCGACAGATCGGCGTGCGAACCGGAATCCAGCCGGCTCATCAGCAGGATCTCGTCGATCAGGGCGTCCAACTCGGCGATATCCTGTTGCAGTGCCGCGCGGCGGTCCGGATCGTCGGTATTCTGCAGCAGCTCCACCCCCATGCGGATTCGCGACAAGGGCGTGCGCAGCTCGTGCGAGGCATTTGCCAGCAACAGGCGATGGGCGCCGATGAGCGTCTCAATCTGCTCTGCAGCCTCGTTGAAGCTTGCGGCCAGATCGGCCACCTCGTCGCGTCCTTGCACCGCAACCCGCGCACTGAGATCGCCCGCCCCGATACGCTCGACGCCTTCCTGCAAATCTTCCAACCGGCGGGTCAGCCGACGCACGAACGGATAGGCGCCGAGCCCGACGCCGAGCGCGACGATCCCCAGGAAAACCGTGATGCCGGCCAGCGGCCGATGCTTCCTGTGGCGACCCAGATCAACGGCAAGCCACCGATCGTCCGGCAAGCGCAGGACCCAACCGCGGTCTTCGTGATTCTTGTGCCAGCCGTCATCGTCGTCTTCGTCCTCGTCCGGCAGATGCGACGGGGCGTTTCCGCTCGATGCGATAAGGCGGCGCTGCGTGCTGAACAGGCTGATCTCGATTCCGAGCTCCCTGCTGAAGCGCAGCACCGTTGCCCGTTGCTCTTCGGCAGGGGCCTCCGCGGCCGGCAAAGAAATGTAGGCGAGACGGGCCACGATATCGAAGATGTCGCGGTCGAACCTGTCGCGGGCAATGGTGACCCATAGCAAGCTGGACAGTACGACCACGAGCACCAAGCTCGCGATGATCGTAAAGTAGATCTGGATATAGAGCCGCCGCCAACGCATGCCGATCCGCTCAGTCCTGCGCGCGGGCGAAAACATACCCGGCGCCCCGGACCGTGATGACCCGGCGCGGGTGTTTCGGATCGTCTTCGATCTCGGCGCGAATTCTGGAAATATGGACATCGATAGAACGGTCGAAAGCCTCCAGATCCGTTCCTTTCGATTGGTCCATTAGGTAGTTGCGGCTAAGCACCCGGCCAGGCGACTTGGCCATGATCTCGAGTATCCGGAACTGGTGCGCCGTCAGATTGCAGACACGTCCGTCGATACGAGCCTCCAAGGCACGGCAATCGATTTCCAGCGCGCCGAACCGCAAGATATCCGCCCGGTCGTCGGCTCGCCCGCGGCGCAGGATCGCGCGTAGCCGGGCCAGCAATTCGCGCGGATCGAAGGGCTTCGGCAGATAGTCATCGGCGCCGAGTTCCAGCCCGACGACCCGGTCCATCGGGTCGCCTTTCGCCGTCAACATGAGGATCGGCACGGTGTCCGTCGCCCGCAAACTGCGGCATACCTCCAGCCCGTCGCCGTCCGGAAGCATGATGTCGAGAATGATTGCGTCGAAATCCTCCTTCGCGTGCTGGGCCAGGCCTTCGGCGACGGTACCCGACAAGGTAACGTCATAACCGGACTCGCCGAGATAGTCGCGGACCATCTCGGCAAGCCTAGTATCATCTTCGATCAGTAGGATTTCTTGAGGCATCGCGGCCCACAATAACGGGAAGTGAGCCTATCCGCGATGCCAACCCCGCCGCATATGACGGAATTGCTCGACACGTTCTTCCAGAATCTTGCGCTGTTCGGGGCTCAGCAGCTCGGCGATATCCGCGATCGTCCTAACCATATCCTTACTTACCTTCTCCGCATCTGCCAGCCGTTCGGCGCGAAGCTTTTCAAGCGCAGCCCGATCAACCGTGGTCGCCAGGAGGAGTTCTTTCATCTCCTTGCCGGTTGCACGCATCCGGGTCGTGACCGGTTTCAAATCCGCTGCGGTTGCGGTGACCAGCGCGATGATCTTCTGCTGTTGTTCCGGGGTGGCGTCGATCTCAATCGCCGCATGCTTCACAATCCGCTCGACACGGTCTTCGATTTCCGCGTCCGACATTTCCGAGAATCGCTTGTGCCCGTGCCAATGGGACTTGTACCCGGAGGCGAGTTGCATGTTCTGATAGTTGTCGCTTCCAGCGAAGGCTTGAACGCCGACAACGCTGCCGACGACAAGCACCGCGCCGGTGATGATGGCAATCGCCCTGCGGTTGCCCTGCCGAATCCATTCTGTTTTGCGGGCGGGTTTTTCCTCTGACATGGTTTGTATCCTCTTCTGCACTGGCCGGCAGGGGACGCCGGCCTTCTCACGATGCAAAATTAGGAAACCCGTGTTTCGCCCGTTTCTCCGCAATGTAAAGAAATGTAAAGACGGTGCGGTTCCGCCCCTTAATCCATATGCGAGTACATCGTTTTGCCCGGCCAGGGCATTTCCGCGCGCAGGATCGTGTTCGAGTTGGATTCGGTGATGTACATGAAGCGGTTGTCCGGACCGCCATAGGCACAGTTTGTCGTAAACAGACCTTCGCAGGACCGAACCCGGTAGAGCGGCTCCCCCAGCTTGCTGAATAGCCAGACCGAACCCATGCCCGCGTGACAGACCGCCAGGTTACCCTCTGCGTCGAGCGCCATACCGTCCGGTCCACCGCCGCCGCCCGACAGTTGGATGAAAAGTCCGACCTTGAACGTACCGCCTGCTTTCGGCAGCGGCATGCGCCAGACCGCGTTGGCACGGGTGACGGCGATATAGAGCAACCCCTCATGTAGATCGGGTACCAAGCCGTTCGGACTTGGGATGGTGTCGATCATGCACTCCAATCGTCCGTCCGTATGTTGCCGGTAGACCCTGCCGGTCGGATCATGCAGGCCGGTCAAGCCCTGATCCGTGAAGTACAAGGTGCCGTCCTTGGCGAAGACCAAGTCGTTGCAGCCCTTGAAACCTTCCATCTTCGCCCGCGTCAGATGCGGTGTGACGGTGCCGGTCGCCGGGTCCAGTTTCATGATGCCGTTGGCGTAGTCGGCGATGTAGATCGTGCCGTCACGATGGATCTTGAGGCCGTTCGGCTCGCCGTCATAGTCGGCCACCACATCCCATTCACCCGTATCGGCGTCGAGGCGGAATATCCGCCCGAACGGGATGTCGACGATATAGAGGTTGCCGTCGCGGTCGAAGGAGGGACCCTCAAGGAACCCGTCGAGCTCCGCGCCCTCCAGGCTGGCGTCGGCCCAGGCCGAATTGGCGTTCTTGCACAGTTCTTTCGGCAGGCGGGCGAAGACCTCGGTTTGGATGTCTTGCGGTGGGGCGTAGAGACTCATGGAGACAACCTCGTGGGTGGAGAGAAGGTTTAGCTGATCGTTTCGCGCCACACGCGATCCAGCCATTCCGGACCGCCCTTGGCGATGAACAGGCCGGTGGCGATCGCCGCCATCGTTGCGATGCGGTCGCGGTCGGGTCGGCTGAACGTGTTGCGCGCTTGCGCAGCGGTGATGATCTGGCCGAGAAATTTCCCCTGCCACAACATCGGCGCATACATCGCCGAGCCCATGCGCGAGGTCTTCAGGATCTGTTTGAAGTCGCTGTGCTCATCGGTGTTTTCCAGAATCAGCGGCTTGCGGTTCTTCCAGGTCCAGCCCGGGTGGCCCGTGTCGAGCGGAAAATTCAGCCGGTGCTGCTCCGGCGGGAAGCCCCATTCCGCGACCAAAAGATGCGAGGCATTGTCGGGCGCCACCAGAAACACGCCGCCGACGAAGAAATGGCGCTCTCCGTCTTTCAGCGAACCCGGCCGTTTATAGGCC
>JAPPPC010000741.1 GCA_028817685.1 Rhodospirillaceae bacterium | reverse complement strand
CAAATCCTCCGTTAACGAATAGGCTCAGATGTCCCAAATGTTTTGATGACGGACAGTCCCAATCAAACCGCAGCGTGGCGGGGGCGGCTATGACCTAAATCAAACCGCGCGGATGCTTAGTTTGATGCCTTGGTCAGCTTGGCGCGGGCGGTGCGGACCGGCTCACCGTCCCGAATGCGCGAGAAGACGAGCTCCATCCCGTAGCCGGACAGGGTGCGGGCATAGCTTTGCATGTTGTAGGCGCCGCTGTTGCTGATGGTCATGATGAAAACGGTCAGGGTATTGCCTTCGATCTTCGACCAGATGTAGCGGTTGCCGGACAGCGGATCGCCGGAAGGCGCGCCCCGAAAGACGTTGCGCTTGTCGGTTGGCGAGAACATCACGGTTTGCGTCTTACGGCGCACATTGGGCTTCGATGGATCGCCGCCGCCGCGGATGATTGTCGTCCAGGTCACGTTGAAGCCGCCGCCGCTCGGCGCGATGATCACATCGAGATCGCGGACGGTGGTGCCGAAATAGATGCTGTCCTTGTCCTCCGCGAAGCCGCTGCCCTGGAAGGTGCCGTAGAAATGGGCCGGTGTCAGGTCCTGCGCCTGTACCGCACCGGTTGCGAGGAACAGCAGGCAGATGCCGGTTCGCAGCGATTTGAAAAGCAACATGTTTACCCCTCTGATTGCGCCGGGCTTACAATGCGTCCCGGCGGCTTCGCGATTGTCTCCTAAAACTATTGAAAAAGTGTGGATTCACAAAGCGGTTCGGACCGTGACCCGCTCAGGGCCACCGCACTTCTGGGGGCAAGGACATCAGAATGGCTTCCGGATTGCCGCCGGTCATGATGCCGAAGCGGGTGCCGCGGTCCCACAGCAGGTTGAATTCGACATAGCGGCCGCGGCGTACCAGCTGGTGTTCCCGTTCCGCCGCTGTCCAGCTCTCGCCCATGCGGTGCCGGACGATGGCGGCATAGGTATCCAGGAAGGACGTGCCGACATCGCGCACGAAGGCGAAATCCGCATCCCAGTCGCCATTGTCGAGATCGTCGAAGAAGATGCCGCCGATGCCGCGCGGCTCGTCGCGGTGCTTCAGGTAGAAATACTCGTCGCACCATTTCTTGAATTTCGGGTAATAGCTCTCGTCGGCCCGGTCGCACGCGCCGCGCATGCCGGCATGGAAGGCATCGGTGTCTTCCTGCACCGGCGTCATCGGCGTCAGGTCGGCGCCGCCGCCGAACCAATGTTTCGAGGTGACGATCATGCGTGTGTTCATGTGCACGGCCGGCACGCGCGGCGAACACATATGCGCAACCAGCGAGATACCCGAGGCCCAAAACCGGCCATCGCCGGCAGCGCCCTTGATCTCCTTGCGGAATTGTTCGGAGAAGACGCCGGAAACGGTGGAGATATTGACGCCGACCTTCTCGAACACGCGGCCGCGCATCACCGACATTTCGCCGCCGCCGCCGTCGCTACCGTCCTCGGTCGGGCGTTCCCACTGTTTGCGCTCGAAGCGGCCGGCCGCGGCATCGCCTGTCGTGGCATCCTCGATTGCCTCGAATTCGGCGCAAATGCGGTCCCGCAAGGTCCGGAACCAGGTCTGCGCGTCGGTTTTTCTGGCTTCAATATCCATCGTTTGTCGCTTCTTCTCTGTGTAGGGCTGAAAAACCACCGGTCTGGCGCAGCGCTTCGCCCAACACCATCGCCGCGGCGAGCGCGACATTGAGCGAGCGCGCGCCGGACGCCATCGGAATGACGATACGCGCGTCCGCCTCTTGGTGGATGTCGGGCGGTACGCCCGCGCTTTCGCGCCCGAGCAGCAGAATATCCGCGACATCGAAAGCGAAGTCGGTGAACGGCACCGCCGCCTGGGTTGTCAGCAGCACGAGGCGCTCGCGCCGGGAGTCGCGGAACCGTTGCCAGGACGGGTGACGGGTTACGGACGCCAGGTCGATATAGTCCATGCCGGCGCGCCGCATGCGGGGTTCGGACCAGACGAAGCCGCATGGTTCGATCACCTCGACGGGCACCCGTTGCGCCGCGCCGAGCCGCAAAATCGCCCCGGTATTTTGGGGAATATCGGGCTGAAAGAGAGCTAAGCGCATGAATCGCCCGTAAAATTTCCGCAATTTCGCGTTCGCGGCTTTGCAAGCCGTCCGAATCGCATTATACGGTAGCGGGCCGACTGGTCACGCTTCCGCACCCGCTCCAGCCGCGGAATTCCTAGGCTTTCTCGCGACGAATTGTCGCGTCGTACGGGCTGGCGGGAAGGGTCAAGCGTTTCGTAAGGTTTTTGCGAGTAGAGTCGGCTGAGTTATGATGCGGCGGGAACCCCGTTTCGACGCGGGTCCGCACGACTGAGGGGGTACATAATGGCAGATACTGCGACGTCGCCCGAAACGGGTGACGAAGACGCCGGGCGGCGTGATTTTCTAGCGCTCGCGGCCGGTGGCATGGGCGTTGTGGGTGCGGCGAGCTTTGCCTGGCCGCTGATCGATTCCATGAACCCCTCGGCGGAAGTCTTGGCGCTGTCGACGGTCGAAGTCAGTCTTGATCCGATTGCGGAAGGTCAGTCGATCACGATCGTCTGGCAAGGCAAGCCGGTCTTCATCCGCCGCCGGACCGCGGACGAGGTCGCTGCGGCCAAGAAGGGCGACGGCGAGGATTTGCGTGACCCCCAGAAAGATGGCGATCGCGTGCAGAACGATACGTGGCTGGTGATGATCGGCCTTTGTACCCATCTGGGCTGCATACCGCTCGGCCAGAAAGGGACCGATCCGAAGGGTGAGTTCGGCGGTTGGTTCTGCCCGTGCCACGGATCGCACTACGATACGTCGGGCCGTATCCGAAAGGGCCCCGCGCCGACGAATTTGCCGGTGCCGCCGTACAAATTCGTCGATGATAAAACAATTCTGATTGGGTAGGGGGCGTCGATGAGTACTGCGCCGCAGTGGAAGAATCCGGTGGTCCGGTGGGTCGATGAGCGCCTGCCGGTCTTCACCTATATGGATCATGAGTACAACCAGTTCCCGATGCCGCGGAACCTGAATTACTTCTGGAATTTCGGCGCCCTGGCGTCGATCGTCCTGGTTGTCATGATCGTTACGGGCATCATGCTGGCGATGCAGTACACGCCGCATGTCGATCATGCCTTCAACAGCGTCGAACGGATTATGCGGGACGTCAATTACGGTTGGCTGATCCGCTACATCCATATGAATGGTGCGTCGATGTTCTTCATCGTCGTCTTCATCCATATGTTCCGCGGCCTCTATTACGGCTCTTACAAGGCGCCGCGCGAATTGCTGTGGATGCTGGGTGTGGTCATTCTGCTGCTGATGATGGCGACCGCCTTCATGGGCTACGTTCTGCCTTGGGGCCAGATGAGCTATTGGGGTGCGACGGTCATCACCAACCTGTTCTCCGCCATTCCGCTGGTGGGCGAATGGATCGTCACCCTGCTGTGGGGCGGCTTTGCGGTCGATAACGCGACGTTGAACCGCTTCTTTGCGCTGCATTACCTGCTGCCGTTCGTGCTCGTCGGCGTGGTCGGTGCCCATGTGGTGTCGCTGCACATCACGAAGTCGAACAATCCCGACGGTATCGAGATGAAGGGGCCGCAGGATTCCGTGCCCTTCCATCCCTACTTCACGGCCAAGGACTCGGTTGGGATGGGTTTCTTCCTGATCTTCTTCGCCTTCTTCGTGTTCTTCGCGCCGAACTATCTGGGCCATCCGGACAACTACATCGAAGCGAATGCTCTCGTGACGCCGGCGCATATCGTCCCGGAATGGTATTTCCTGCCGTTCTACGCGATCCTGCGGTCGATCACTTTCGACGTGCTGTTCATCCCGGCGAAGCTGATGGGCGTCATCCTGATGTTCGGGTCGATCCTGATCCTGTTCATTCTGCCCTGGCTCGATACGGCACGGGTGCGCAGCGCCAAGTACCGGCCGATCTACAAGTACGTCTTCTGGATCTTCCTCATCGATTGCATCGTGCTGGGCTGGGTCGGGGCGCAGCCGGCGGAAGGCACGGCCCTGGTTATCGGGCAGATCGGCACCTTCTACTACTTCATCCATTTCCTTGTCGTGATGCCGGTTCTGGGCAAGATCGAAACACCGTTGCCGCTGCCGGCGAGTATCGCTGAACCGGTGACAGGGGGCGGCGGCGGCGCTTCCGCCGGGGCCGCAGCTGCCAAGATGGAGAAGTCGTAATGCGTAAAGCGATGATGAGCGCGGCGGCAGCCGTCCTGATGGCGCTGTCCGGTTCGGCCTTGGCGGCCGGCGGCGTGGAAGTTCCGGAACGGGAATGGTCCTTCGAAGGCGTTTTCGGAACCTATGACCGGGCCTCGATGCAGCGCGGGTTGCAGATCTATAAGGAGAGCTGCTCCGGCTGTCACAGCCTGAACCTGATCTACTTCCGCAACCTCACCGACCTTGGCTACACCGAGGCGCAGGTGAAGGCCTTTGCCGCGGAGTACGAAGTGCAGGACGGGCCGAACGACGAAGGCGAGATGTATACGCGTGCCGCCATCCCCTCGGACCGTTTCGTCAAGCCGTTCCCGAACGACAATGCGGCCCGCGCTGGCAACAATGGCGCATTGCCGCCCGACTTGTCGCTGATGGTAGAGGCGCGACCGGGCGGTGCGAACTATCTCTACGCGTTGTTGACGGGTTATGCCGATGCGCCGGCCGGCACCGAAATGATGGAAGGGATGAACTACAATAATTACTTCCCGGGCCATCAGATCGCCATGGCGCCGCCGCTGTCCGAGGACGGCATCGAGTATGAGGACGGTACGAAGGCCACCGTCGCCCAGCAGGCGGAAGACATCGTGACCTTCCTCGCCTGGGCGTCCGAGCCGAATATGGAAGCGCGCAAGAAGATGGGCATCAAGGTGATGATCTTCCTGATCGTGCTCACAGGTATCCTGATCGCGGTCAAGAAGCGCGTCTGGGCCGACGTGCATTAGAGCGGTTCGGGCTTTGTTAAAGAGGGGCCGCAGTGCACGCTGCGGCCCCTTTTCGTTTGGCACGGCGCGGCCGCGGCGCATCGCTGTCGGCAACGGGGCAGGGCGTGAATTCGGGACCCGATCCGTTTCGTCTTCGCCCGTGACGCGTTAGGGTGCGCGCATAAGAATTCACACAGGAGAACGCGCTCATGAAACTCGGTCTGCTTCCCGGCAAGTTCAGCGGCCGCTACGACATCGATATGGACTTGGTGCGCGAAGCGGAGGATCTCGGCTTCGACTCCGCCTGGACCTCGGAGGCCTGGGGCAATGACGCGATCACGCCGGCGACGTGGATCCTGGCCAACACGACCAAGCTGAAGGTCGGCACCGCGATCATCCAGATGGCGGCCCGCACCCCGTCGATGGCGGCGATGACGGCCATGACCCTGCACGATCTGTCCGGCGGCCGTTTTATCCTCGGCATCGGCCCCTCCGGGCCGCAGGTCATCGAGGGCTGGCACGGTCAGGCCTTCGGCCGGCCGATCGCCCGGACCCGGGAATATGTCGAGATCATCCGCGATATCCTGAAGCGCGAAGCGCCGCTCACCCATGAGGGAAGGCACTATCAGATCCCGTTCAAGGGCGACGGGTCGACGGGACTGGGCAAACCGCTGAAGAGCATCATGCATGGCGACCCGTCGATGCAGATCTACACCGCCGCGATCACCCCGGCGGGACTCAGGGTCAGCGGCGAGGTCGCCGATGGCGGCTTCCCGATCTATATGGACCCGACCCAGTTCGACATCATCGGCGACCCGCTGCGCGAAGGCTTCGCCAAGGCGGGCGGCGGCAAGAGCCTGGCGGACTACAAGGTGTCGCCCTTCGTCGCAGTCGAGGTCGGCGACGATATCGAGGCCTGCCGTGCGCCGGTCAAGCGCGAGATGGCGCTCTATATCGGCGGCATGGGCGCGCGCGACAAGAACTACTACAACGACTACGCCAAGAAGCTCGGCTTCGAGGCGGCGGCGGTCGAGATCCAGGACCATTTCCTGGCCGGACGAAGGGCCGAGGCGGAAGCCGCGGTGCCGAACGAACTGGTCGACGCCGTCGCCCTGGTCGGCCCGAAGGAGCGGATCATGGAGCGCATCGGCGTGTGGAAAGAGGCGGGCGCCAAGGGCCATATCGACACGATGGTGGTCCGCCGCCCGACCCGCGAGTCGATGCGCACCATCGCCGAAGCCGTGCTGTGAGCGGCTTCGCGCTCCGGTTCTACCGGGATGAGACCGGCCCGGGGGATGGCGCGCTTGCGCTGCCCGCCGGCGTGCGGACGATCTATGCGCGGAACGGCTCGGTCCGCGTGGAGGGTACCGCCGTCGCGGAGGACGAGGCCTGGTTCGGCGACGGCGCGGTCACCTTGGAAGGTGCCGGCGCGACGCTGCGGCGCTGCGAGTTCGCGTCCGCGGCGGCGGACCCGGTGCTGTTGCCGGACGGCCGTTCGGTGATGCTGCTGGAGTCGCCGCTCACCACCCTGCCGGCCGAGGGCGGCCTGATGATGCGCTGCGACAGCGTCGCCTTTCCGCCGGGCGGCTGCGCCTATACCCACACCCATAAGGGGCCGGGTATCCGGTGCCTGCGGGAGGGCACGATCCGCATCGACAGCGACGGCCAGTCGCACCATTACGGGCCGGGCGAACCCTGGTTCGAGGCCGGGCCGGTCCCGGTCTTCGCCCAGGCGGATGCCGCGCGCGACAGCCGTTTCATCCGGGTCTCCATCCTGCCGCGCGCGCTGGAAGGCAAGACCTCGATCACCTATGTCCTGCCGGAAGATCGTGACAAGCCGAAATCTCAGACCTACCGCGGCTATTTCGATCGCTTCATCGACGGCTGACGAAACGCTTTCCCGTGCTCCGCATTCGCGCTTAACTGACGGCATCTGAACCTTGCGGATGGTGGAGGTGTCATGAGCGACGTGCAACAGGACCGGTTCGGCAACCCCTTCGCGCCCGGCGTGCCCTATGCGCGCGGCGATTTCGTCGGCAGCACGGCGGACGATCTGCGCAAGCTGGGTCACGCCTGGTCGATGATCCGCAAGCGCATCGGCGGCGGCTCGGACGGCGAGGTTTTCAATTTCAGCGGGCTGGAACGCCGCTTCGAGCTGCCGGCGGGCGAGACCACGCCTCTCGATGACGAGCTGGCGCCCGCCTTGCTGAACGACCGGCTGCGCGACCTCGGCTTGGAGCACATGGGCGCCGATCCGGCGCGCCACGACATGATGATGTTCAACCGGCAGACAGCGGCGATCCTCACCGCGACCCTGGTCATGGTCGCGCCCGGCGACACCGTGATCGGTGCCTCGCCGACCTATAGCCATCCCTGCGTCGTGCGTGCGGTGAAGCGGGCCGGCGCGAAGTTCGTCGACACGGTCGGCGTCAAAGCCTTCGGCGACGCGCTCGACGCCGCCCGTGCCGCGGGCGAAAATGTGTCCGTCGTCGCCCTGACCCGTCTGGCGGTCAGCTACGAGATCATGCCCGAGCGCGATATCCAGAAGATCATCGCCCTGGCGCGGGCCGCCGGCGCGAAGATCATCGTCGACGATGCGGGCGGCGCGCGGGTCGGCCCGGCCATCTTCGACCAGCCGAAATCGCTGGAATTCGATGTCGATATCGCGTCGACCGGGCTCGACAAGTACGGGACGATCGGGCCACGGCTCGGCCTGCTCGCCGGGGACGCGAATCTGGTGGCCGACATTCGGGCGACGGGTTTCGAGCTCGGCGTGGAGGCCCGGCCGATGCTCTATCCCGCGGTCGTGCATTCCCTGGCGCAGTACGAGCCGCAGCGCGTCCGCGACCTTGTCGCCACGACGAAGGAGGTCGCCGAGGTGATGAAGGCGCGCTTCGGCAACCGGGTGACGGAGACGCCGGTGACCGCGCAGTTGAAGGGCGAGGATATCCTGGAGATGGCGATGGAGCGGGCCGGCATCAGCGAGCGCCCGGCCATGCCGATCGAGGCCACCGCCGGCTTCGCCATGGCGATGGCCCGCGATCATGGCATCCTGTCTGTCCACCTCGCGGCTTTGCCGCCGGGCACTTCCGCCCTCATGTTCAAATTTATCCCGCCTGAGACCCTCGCGCGTTTTGGTGGTGCGGATAAATT
>JAPPPC010000746.1 GCA_028817685.1 Rhodospirillaceae bacterium | reverse complement strand
GACTTCAGCGCCGGATGCCAAACCGTGGCGACATAAGCACCGGGTTCGAGATCGAGGAACCGCGCGGCCCCCGTTTTATCAGACTTTACCGGAATACCGTCGCCGTTCACGTAAATGTAGGCGAGCATCCGGTCGTGGATATTACATCCGATTGTGACGACACCCGGTTTATCGAAAACGATCGGATCGCTCGTCGTATTGGACGGGACGGTGATATCGAAGCGCTTCGGTTTCGAAAACGAATAGACATGATGTCCCCAGCTGTCGCTGTTAATGAATGCGACGGGGGCGCCTTGCGGGACAATGCTGACGAAGGGGTGGTAGGCGGTGTCCTTTTGATTGACCTGATGCAGCGTATCCCGGTCGATTTTTTGAGCCGGTTGGTTGCCGGAAAGGGTGATGGTGACCACCGCGTTTTCAACCGGAGCACCGTCGGAATCGCGGACATTGACCAATAAATCCGCTGCGATCGATTGCCCGCACGCGAACAACACGAGCGCTGCAGTGCCTAAAAAAACGCGTTTTGTTGGTATTCGCACGATGCCCTCCACCTCCAAGGCACGCCATATGTTTAGTGCAACTGACAACGCGCGACCATATCTTCATACATCGGTGACTGCCCCAGGTGAGATTTGTGTTTTATTGGCTGTACGTCTCTGACGGAGCCACCGCCATATGTGGCGAGATTGGTCGCGGGAACAACCAGGTGCGTGCGGGGGCGCGATCATCTTCGGTAATATCATTGTGAAAAGGGTCCGGTTGTTCGCCTTTTAGGCGAGGCGGGCATGTCCCAACCGATAAGAACGTCATAGAATTGTCCGGTCCAACGTCATAGCATCGGCTCCAGACAGACGCCTGCCGCTGGCCGACAGGCATCATACCCAGCAATTTTTCGGAAGGATCATTCATGGCCGAAACCGTCACGTTCCAGGTCTTCACCGACTACGTATGACCGTGGTGTTATCTCAGTACCGTGCGTATTGATAAACTCCAGGAAAGTTATGACATCGACGTGCAGCTTGTGCACTTCCCTTTGCATCCCGACACGCCGATGGAAGGTCGCTCGCTGGAAGACCTTTTCGCCGGGCGCGGTGTCGACGTCGATGCGATGTATGCCCGCATGAAGGGGCTGATGGAGGCGGAAGGCCTGCCCTACGGCAAGCGGACGCACACCTACAACAGCCGGCTCGCTCAGGAGCTAGGCAAGTGGGCCGACACGCAGGAGGGCGGTTACGCCATCCATGACGCGCTGTACCGCGCCTATTTCGTCGACGCCCGCAATATCGGCGATATCGACGTGCTGATGGATGTGGTGCGCGCGGTCGGCCTGCCGGAAGAGGCTGCCCGCGAAGTTCTGGAGCAGCGGACGTTCAAGGACGCGGTCGATCAGGACTGGGTGCGGTCGCATCAAAGTGGCGTCACCGGGGTGCCGACATTCGCTGCCGGCGGCTATGGCGTCGTGGGCGCGCAGCCCTACGAGGCGATCGAGGAATTGGTGAAGAACGCGGGCGCGCAGCCGCGCGCCGAGAATTAAACGAGGAAATAAGAAACGTGTACGAACCGGATGCGGGCACGCAGAAGATGCTCGACTGGGTGGCCGCCGCCGACGCGCCGCCGATGATCGAAATGACGCCGGACGAGGCACGCGCCTTCCAGGCGGCAGGCACGGTGAAGACCAATCTCGATCCGGAACCGGTCCACGCCATCGAGGATCGGACCATCGAGGGGCCTGGCGGTGCGCTCGATTTGCGTATCTATCGGCCTTCCGATCAAACCGGCCTGCCGGTATGCGTCTACCTGCATGGTGGCGGTTTCGTCATCGGCTCTTTGGACACGCATGATCCGCTGTGCCGGCGTCTGGCCAACCGGTCCGGCGCGATCGTCGTCTCGGTCGATTACCGGCTCGCCCCGGAGCACCGCTATCCCGCGGGGGTCGAGGATTCCAGCGCGGCGCTCGACTGGGTTGCGGCGAATGCCGCTACCTTTGGTGGAGATCCCACCCGTCTCGCGGTATCGGGCGACAGCGCCGGCGGCAATCTGGCGGCCGTCGCGGCGCACCGCGCCGTCGATGCGGGCGGTCCTGCGCTGCGCTGCCAAGCGCTGATCTATCCGGTGACCGACCATGGCCGCGGCGATCATGAGACCCGACGCACCATGGGCGAAATCTTCCCGATCCCGACGCCAGTCATGGAGTGGTTCCACGAGCACTATTTCGGCCATGCGGACTCGGTGTTCGAGCCCGACGCCTCGCCGTTGCGGCGCGAGGATATGAGCGGCCTGCCGCCGACCCTGGTGCTCACCGCCGGCCTCGATCCGCTGTGCAGCGAAGGCAAGGCCTATGCGGACCGGCTCGAGGCCGCGGGAGTCGCGGTCCGCTACACCCAGTACGACCGTACGATCCACGGCTTCATGCAGATGGGCCGCATCATCCCCTGCACCCAGGACGCCATAGACGAGGTCGGCGACTTTTTGGCGGGAGCGCTCGCATGAGCCTCGAATCGCGAACATTCCGCGCAGTCGGCTACCCGCTGCGGCTCTATTCCGGGACCGGCGCGCTGGACAAGCTGAAGACCGAAGTGGACCGGCAGAAGGCGCAACGGGCCTTCGTCATCTGCGGCAAGACGGTCGCCAGCAAAACCGATCTGCTCGGCCGGATTTCCGACAATTTGGGAGCCCAGTATGTCGGCGCCTTTGACGGTATGGACAAGGATTCGACTTGGCCGGCGGTCGAGAAGGGCGTGGCCGCCGCGAAGGCCGCGGACGCCGACCTGCTGATCGCGGTGGGCGGCGGCAGCGTCATCGTCGGCGCTCGCGTTGTCGCCATCCTGATGGCGGAAGAGGGCGACCCGTTCGACCTGATGACGCAATATCCCGAGGGCAAGCCCGCCTACAGCCCGCGCCTGATGGCGCCGAAACCGCCGATCATCAATGTCGTGACCACGCCGAACACGGCGATGAACCGCGCCGGATCGGGGCTGAAGAACGAGGATCTCGACCACCGCATGGAGTATTACGATCCCAAGACGCGGCCGGTGGCCTTGTTCTGGGATGCGGATGCCCTGCTAAGCGCGCCAGCGGAACTGATCCGCTCGACCGCGACGACGAACTTCTCCAGCACGCTCCGCACCCTGGGCGCGACGGATATGAGCCCGCTGGTCGAGGGCGATCACCGGCACGGCTTCAAGCTTCTGCACGAGGCTTTGCCGCGGATCATGGAGGAGCCAGAGAACGCCGCCCTGCGCATCGATCTCTGCGCCGCCGCCTTCCTGCAAAACCGGGCCGGTGACGACGACCAGGGCCGCCGCACCGCGCGCGATCAAACCGGCGCCAGCGCCTACGCGCTCGCGACCGCTTTGCACATCCGCTACCACCATGTCTGGCAGGGCGAGTCGACATCCTGCGTGATGCCGACGGTGACCCGCCTGACCCCGCCGGAGAATATCGAGAGTGCGGCGCGGATCGCCGATGCGTTGGGCGTTTGGCGCAAGGGCATGAGCTCGGCCGACGCCGCCGGTGCGACGGCGGACCGGCTGGACGAAATCTATCGCGGCATCGGCATGCCGGCGCGGATCAGCGATGTGGATATACCGAAAGCAGATTTGCCGCTTCTCGCGCAGGATACCTTGAAGAATTTCAACGCCAACCCGGGCAACAGGCCGGACGATTATGTCGAGCAGATGCTGTCCCTGCTGGAGGCGGCTTGGTAACGAAACGTTCGGAGATCCTCTGAACGCGAATTCGGTAGACAGGGAGGAAACGCTATGGATTTCGGTTTGCATCTGGGCACGCGTGGCGCCGCGGCAAAGACAGACGGGCTGCGGGCCCTGGCGCAGAGGGCGGACGAACTGGGGTACGCGTATCTCGGTATCAGCGACCACATCATCATTGCGCACGAGATCGACCCGAAATACCCCTACAGCGATGACGGCAATTGGCCCGGGCTCGACACGGGCGACTGTCTCGATCAGCTTACCTGCTTGACCTATGCGGCCGCGGTGACGGAGAAGATCCGCCTGCTGACCTCGGTTATGGTGATCCCGCACCGGCCGGCGATTCAGACGGCGAAACAGCTTGCCACCGCCGACCTGCTGTCGAAAGGCCGCGTGACGGCGGGTGTCGGCGTCGGCTGGATGCGTGAGGAACTGGCGTTGTTGAGCGCGCCGCCTTTCGAGCGGCGCGGCGCAGCATCGAACGAGTATATCGAGGCATTCAAGACCTTGTGGACCGAAAAAGCACCGGTCTATGACGGCGATTTCGTGTCCTTCAAGAACGTGTCCTTCGAACCGAAACCGGTTCAAGCCGGCGGTCCGCCCATCTGGATTGGCGGCGAGGGCATGGCGGCGCGCAAGCGCACGGCACGACTTGGCGACGGCTGGTATCCGGTGATGCGCAACCCGCGCCACATGATGGACACGCCCGACAAGTTCGCTGCGGCTCTGGCCGACATCCACAAATTCGCTGAAGAAGCGGGACGTGACCCGTCCAAGATCGACACCGCGATGTTCGCCCCGACCTACAAGCTTACCGCGGAGGCCGGCGGCACCGACCGATGGGCCTTCTCCGGCTCGGCCGAGCAGATCGCCGAAGACGCCCGCGCCTATGCGGACGCGGGGCTCAACACGGTGCTAATCGGCTTCGAAGACAGCGATGTGCAGCGTTCGCTGGACACGATCGAGGCGTTCGCCTCGGAAGTGATGCCTTTGGTTGGTTAGCGCGAAAATTCCGCGCTAGTTCACTGGCACACGCCCCAGCGGGTCGCCGAAGCGTTCCTGCAGCACGTCCTCGAACGGCACGCCCTCGGCCGCGAACCAGCTGCCCGGGCGGGTCTTGTAGTAGTCGTGCAGCTGCGGGGCTTCGGGTTCGGTGCCGTCCGCCAAGGCTTGTGCCGCTTCCATCACCGTGCGGCGGAAGCGGACGATGGCGGCGTCGGTGGCGGTCAGGTTCTCGCGCGTGCGGTCGGCGATATAGCCCTGGCTCTGCTGGATCATCGCGTCCTGTTCGGCCAGACCGGCGACACCGGTGAAGGTACGGTGCTTCTGCACCTCGCGGTCGATCATGAAGTCGTTTGAGCGGTTTTTGAGGGGACGGTAATCGTCGCCCAGCTTGGCGATCACGCCGTGTCCATTGTCCAGTTTTTCGCGCTCCGCCGCGTCGATGATCCGCTCGGGGTTCCAGGCATAGGTGAAGACCCAGGACGCTTCGTCGTCGACGGGCACGACGGTGAACCCGAAATAGGTCTCGCCCGGCATGGTCGACGGGCCGGTGCCGTGCGAGGGCAGCATATATTGCGTCATGCGCCAGTACTTCTCGCCGTCAGCCTCGCGCATACCGCCGACGACGAAGCCGACTTCATGCTGTTTGATGGAGAATTGCGGCATCGGGTCGTTGCGGATCCAGCGCAGACGGCGCTCGTCCGCCGGCGCGTCCGGGTTCTCGTTCGACGCGACGCTGGGCGCCGGCATGTGCAGGAAGGAAAAGTGCGAAGTGTCGAGATCGCCTTCGATGATCTGCGCCCAATTGCATTCCAGCAATTGTTTGGTGACGTAGCGATTTTCCGGTGCGATCTGACCGAATTCGAGCTGCGGGACTTCCGGCAAAGTGCCGCCGGGCAATTCCTCGGCAGGCGGTCCAAGATAGGCCCAGACATAGCCGCCATATTCCCGCGTCGGGTAGGCCTTGACCCGCATCGTATCGTGCATGCGGACGCCCGGCGGCACGTTGGGCAAATCCATCGCCTTGCCGTCGACTCCGAATTTCCAGCCGTGATAGACGCAGCGCAGCCCGCATTCCTCGTTGCGGCCGTAGAACAGATCGGCGCCACGGTGCGGACAATAGGAGTCGATCAACCCGATCCGGCCCTCCGTGTCGCGGAACCCGACCAGCGCTTCGCCCAGGACATTGACCCGAACCGGCGGTCCGTCCGCTTCCGCCAGTTCTTCCGACAGGGCGACGGGCTGCCAAAAGCGGCGGAAATACTGTCCCATCGGCGCTGCGGGTCCGGTTCGTGTTAACAGATCGTTTTCGGCGGCCGTTAACATGGCACTCTCCAATTCGCGCAATGAACGCACGATGTTAGACGAGGCCGCATGGCGCGGGGAAGAGCTATGTTCAGGCGGCGCGAGCGGTTTCCTGAATCTGTGCCAGGAAGGACTGAAACTGGTCTGTAACGTGCTCCCAGGAGAATGTCGCCGCGTGGGCGCGACAGAGCGCAGGGTCGATGTCCAGCGCTGTACGCGCTGCTCGCTCTAGATCCTCATCCAGACAACCGGCCGCGGAGTCTCCGATAACGTCGAGTGGCCCCGTAACAGGGAAAGCCGCGACGGGAACCCCACAGGCAAGCGCCTCGAGCATGACCAAACCGGATGTATCGGTCAGGCTCGGGAAAACGAACGCGTCCCCGGTATTGTAAAGCTGCGCCAATTCTTGGTCGTTCTTAGCGGTCAGAAACCGAGCGTCGGGATAGCGCTTCATCAGCGTGTCGCGTGCGGGTCCGGTGCCGACGACGATCTTGCTGCCCGGCAGATCGAGATCGAGAAATCCCGGCAGGTTCTTATCGATCGTGACGCGGCCGACATAGATGAAGTACGGGCGCGGGCGGCCGAGATGGTCGATGTAATTTTTAGGGCCGGGTATGAAAACATCGGTATCGACGCCGTGGGACCAGAGCCGCAAATTGTCGAATCCACGAGATTCAAGTTCGCGATGTACGGCGGGCGCCGGCGCCATGACGGCGTGTGACGGGGCGTGAAATCGCTGCATACCTTTATAGAGCCAAGACACCGGCAAGCCGGTCCGGGCGTTGACGTATTCCGGAAATTTCGAATGAAAGGCGGTCGTGAAGGGTAGGCCGCGATCGATACAGTGCCGCCGCGCGGCGCGGCCGATCGGTCCTTCCGTTGCGATGTGGATCGCATCCGGCGCGAAGCGGTCGATCATCCTCCGAGTTCGTGGGCCCGGCATGATGGCCAGGGGAAGCTCGCTATAAGTGGGACAGGGAAAGGTGCGAAACTGACCGGGGGAGATCACCTTGATCTCGAAGCCTCTGCGTTTCAGCCGCTCGATCACGGTACCGACGACACGAACGACGCCATTCGGCTGCGGATACCAGGCGTCGGTAGCGATAAGGAGTTTCAAACCAACCTCCCTGGGCGGCGGTGCGCATTTGCCAAGAGCCGGCTCAATCGCAGACTCGTGTAACATGCGTATGACAGGAGGCCTCTCTAGGCTGCGTCCGCGGTATTCGATGTATCGACGATACGCGGCTCAGCGGCACCTTCACGGCGCGGAAACACGATCTCCAGGCGATTTTCCGCGATATGTACGTCCAACGGCAGCGTGCCCAGTATGTCGCCATCGCATTGCACTGGCTCGCCTGCCGGCGCTTCCAGCCGCAGATTGCGGGCTGGGACGATGGTAACGTCCTTTAAACGATGCAACCGTCCCATCAAGAGAGCGACGGCGTAGCGGATGCATTGCCATCGTCCTGTCCGTTGCAACAGGCACACATGCAGAATCGGGGCGTGGAGATCCGCGCCCGGTGCGACGACATAACGACCCGCGTAATAGTGACCGTTTGCAATGATCACTGAAGCCGCTTCGTGCGCCTGACCGTCTATCGTCAAGCGATATCGTACGGGTCGGTATCGGATCATCTCCATCAGCGATTCGAACACGTACGCGCCTTTTCCTACCAGTCGCTTGAGTGGCGGCGACACGGCTTCCACGACGTGCGCATCGAAACCAAGCCCGGCCATCATCGAGAACCAGTGTCCATTTATACGCCCCAGGCAGACAGGCCGTCGGACGCCTTCGACGATGGTCTGTGCGACCTTCATCGGTTTTCGTGATAGCCCGATTTCCGACGCGAGTACGTTGGCCGTCCCTAGCGGGATCAGCGCAAGCGGGATCCCGCGGTCGACCAAACCGTTGATCACTTCGTTGATGGTACCGTCACCGCCGGCGGCGACGACGATATCGGTTGAGTTCGGGTCGGCGCCGCGGGCGATTTCCTCCGCATCGCCGCGCCGCCGGGTTTCGCTGATATCGATCTTGCAACCGAGGCGCCGGAGGGCAGCCAGCGTTAGCTGAAATCGCCGGCTGCGGCT